>NZ_JAAEJX010000013.1:0-34846 GCF_036858155.1 Candidatus Liberibacter brunswickensis
TAATGCTGTCGTTACGCTAACAGAAAATAAAAATCAAAAAATAATACATAATAAATCAAATATTAATGCATTCATAGCTGTGGCTTCCGGAAAAGGAGGGGATGCGTTTTGTCGTATATCTCCATAATTTTGCTACTATCAACATTAGTATAAATTTGTGTTGTTGAAAGTCTAGAATGACCTAAAATACTTTGTATAGATCTCAAATCTCCTCCATTAGAGAGAAGATGTGTAGCACAAGAATGACGTAAAGTATGAGGAGTAGTAGTTAAGGATAAACCTAATGCTTTACGTAATTGGCGTACATGCCGTTGAAATACACCTGGATTTAGTGAATAACCACGTTTCCCTCGAAATAAAGGTCGGTGAATGTTTAGATCAAATGGACAAAGATCACAGTATTCTAATATCGCTTCTCTTATAGACGGTAAAATTGGTATATAAAAAAATAATTGAAAAGTATAATTTTTTATTTATTTTGCACTAAATATATTACGGGACTAAAAGTGTTCCAGAACCATTTTGGGTAAATATTTCCATAAGAATCGAATGTGGTTTTGTTCCGTCAAGAATAGCAATGCTTTTCACTCCATTTTCTATAGCTTTAATTGATGTTTCAATTTTAGGAATCATTCCTCCAGAAATAGTACCATCCTTAATAAGAGAGCGAGCTTCCATGACAGATAATTTACTAATTAATTTTTTGTTTTTATCAAGGACTCCAGGTACATCTGTCAGGAATAAAAGACGTATAGCATTTAATTTCCCTGCTATAGCACCAGCGAAGGTATCAGCATTTATATTATAAGTTGCTCCATCGTATCCAGGTGCTATAGGAGCTACCACGGGTATAATCCCTGATTTTGTTAATAAGTCAAGAATAGTACGATTAACTTCTATTATTTTCCCTACAAATCCAAAATCTATTTTATTATTGGACAATGATTCTAAGCAAAGATATTTTTCTGCAAATACCATATTACCATCTTTTCCGCATATACCTATAGCTTGGGCACCAGTTTGATTAATTAAAGAAACTATTTTCTTATTAATAGATCCTGTAAGAACCATTTCGACAATTTCTACTGTTTTTTGATCTGTAATTCGTAGACCATTTTTAAATTTGGATTCTATCCCCATTTTTTTAAGAATTGCCCCTATTTGTGGGCCGCCTCCATGAACAATAATGGGTGTAATATTTGATTTTTTTAAAAGAGAAATATCATTAGCAAAATTTTCACTTAGATCTATGCAATTCATTACATGACCACCGTATTTTATGACAATTGTTTCATTTTCATAAAACTGTACAAATGGAAGTATTTGTTCTAAAGTTTTTGCTTGAAATTGGTATATTTTTTCCATAATTAATAAACACTCTATTATATAAAGTTAGAACAATTTCTTATAAAAAGATATCATTAAAAGATAGATAAATTTATTTTTTTTTAAAATAATTTTCTTTTTTTTAATGATTTATTACCTCAATAATTGCTTTACGCAAAGCTTCTATACCTTTTTTCTTCACTGAGGAAGTGGAAATTACTTCTGAATGTGCTGCATGATGATTGCATAGCAAAGATTTTGTTTTTTCTAAAGTTTCTTGTTCTATTAAAGGAGAAATTTTGTCAATTTTAGTAAGAATAACTTGATAAGAAACACCTTTTTTATCTAGGAATGAAAAAACATCTAGATCTATTTGTTTTACGCCATGACGACAATCAATCAATAGATATACACACCTTATAGTTGATCGTTCAGATAAATACCTGACAATTAATTCTCCCCATGAATCAATATTTTTTTTAGGTGCTCGAGCATAACCATATCCTGGCATATCAACTAAAACCATTTCGGGGATATTTTCTTTTCCACCAATAAAATTATTTGGAATAAAAAAATTTAGATTTTGAGTGTTCCCAGGTGCATTAGAAGTTCTTGCTAAGTTTCTTCTATTAACTAACATATTAATTAAGGATGATTTTCCAACATTTGAGCGTCCAGAAAACGCTATTTCAGGAGGTCCTTCTTCGGGTAAAATCTCTATTTTAGGAATACTTCTCATAAACATCCAGATTGATTTCGTAAATATTTTTTGATTTATCAATAACTTTATCCATTTCAAATTATTTTACATAAAAAAATAATATAATAATATTTACTTAGAATCAGAGTGTCTAGAAAACATAGAACTCAGTCTGTTTATCAAACCAATTTCCGTACCATGCATTTTCATGATAGCTGCTTGTTGGATTATGGATATAATATTGCTCCAAGACCAATATATGATAAGCCCAGCAGGAAATGAAGATAGAGCAAAAACAAGTAATACCGGCATCCAGTTTAGAACTATTGCCTGTCCTTTATCTGTAGGAGGAGGGCTCATTTTCATTTGAATAAACATTGATAGACTCATTATTATTGGCCAGATACCAATGTGCATAAATCCAGGAGGATTAAAAGGTAATATTCCAAATAATGTAAAAATATTTGTTGGATCAGCTGCAGCTAGATCTTTAATCCATCCGAAAAAAGGAGCATGCCTCATTTCCAAAGATATAGAAATAACCTTATAAATAGCAAAAAATACTGGTATTTGTAATAATATAGGCCAACACCCCGCAAGAGGATTAATGTTATGCGTTTTATATAATTGAATTACTGCTTTTTGCAATACTTGAGGAGGGGATTCTTTTAATTTCTCGCGTAATTCATCTATTTTAGGTTGAACGTTTTTCATCTGAGCTGTAGAAGTATATTGTTTTTTTGCTAATGGGAAAAAAAGAAGTTTTACAAAAACTGTTATCAGCATAATTGCAACTCCAAAATTTCCTACGAATTTATAAAAATAACTCATGAGAATAAACATTGGTTTTGTGATAAAGTAAAATATTCCCCAATCAATTAGCATTTCAAACTTTGGAATTCCTAATTCTTTTTCGTAATAATTAATTGTATTAAGCTCTTTAGCTCCTACAAATAGCGAATTAATAGCCATGTATGACTTTCCAGGAAGAATATTAATTTCATTGGTTTTAAAATTTGCTTGATAACGAGCGTGCCCATTAGGAAGATATTTAAACTGGCTTTGGAAAGATGTTTCTTTAGATGGTATGAAAACAGAGGCCCAATATTTATCGGATATTCCAAGCCAACTGTTTGATTTGTGAAAATTAGAAACTACGGATTTCTCAATGGTTGAATATTTTTTTTCTACAATAGATTTATCTTCCAAAACAGCTATGAAACCTTCCTGTCCTCCTGAAGAATCTGTTTCTGTTTGCGATTTATAACGAACAATTCGTCCATATGGAGAGATGATAATTTTACCTTTGCTATTGTTAGTTATTGTATCCACTATTTTGAAAAGATAATGATCATCTATAGATATAATACGTTCAAATAAAATGTCTTGTGCGTTTTTAAAAAACAGCTTTACTGGACTAGATGGTGTAAGAGTTTTGCCAGAACTCACACTCCAGATAGTATTTTCATTAGGAAGATCTATTTTACTGTTTTTTGAAATATAACCTAATTCTGCAAAATAAGCATTTTTTGTATTTGATGGATTTAAAAGTGTGATGATTGGACTATCATTAGATACATCTACACGATAACCTCGTAATCTAACATCATCAAATTGAGCACCTTTTAGATTAATTGATCCTATAATAGCATTGTTTTTAATTTCAACACGAGGATATCTAGATAAAGCCTGAACACGATTATCTATAGTATCAGTATGAGAACTATCAATCGCATCAGATTTTTTTATGGTTTGTTCATTTTTCTTGGCGTTATTTATCTCCTCAATTCGAGGATATACGTATAAATTTTGCCAACCATATACAATGATAACAGATAGAGCTATCGCTGCAAAATAATTCCAATTTTTTTCCATCAAGATTTCCTAGAGATTTTTTTTCTCGAACAATATTTTTGTTGATTACGAAGAACACGTTTAGCAAAATGATTGCAGAGTTCTCTAAAAGGTACAAATAAAGTTTCCCTTTTAGCAATTAACACATAATCATGCCCAGATTGTAAAATTTTTTGTTTTTTATAAATACGAACTACTTCTCTTAATCTACGACGTATCCTATTGCGTTCAACTGCACACCCTTGCTTTTTTGTGACAGTAAAACCTACTCGTGGTAATAAACTGGGATTATTATTATTCAATACTCCTAGGGAGAAAAATGGACCATTCCTTAATTCTCCTTTTTTCACTAATGCAAATTGCTTGCTTTTTTTAAGTGTACAGATATTGTTCATCTATAAATTTCAAGATTACAGTTGACGTTTACTTAATCGTTTTAAGCAGACAAACGTTTGCGTCCTTTAGATCTACGACGATTAAGCATTTTTATGCCACTACGTGTGGACATGCGTGCAAGGAATCCACAACGCCTTTTTCTTACAATATTAGAAGGATTATAAGTACGTTTCATTTGATTAATAACCTATTAGGCCCTTTATGATTAAATACAATACATGATTTTTCACTCTAAATAAGAAACCATCTGAAGTCAATTAAGTGTTTTGATTTCATTTAAAGAGATATTTGTGGTATCGTTTTTCATTCGGGAAATACGCTGTGTATTTTTTATTAATATTAAGTAATTAAATCTCTAACTAACCTTAGATATGTTGTAAAGTAATATAGGAAAATACAAGATGAAAAAAGGAGTCTTGCCAGATAAATCGATAGCTGAGTTAGTTGCGAACAGGGAAATTGTAACTGAATCTAATTATCCGTTAGAAGAAAATCAGATTCAGCCTGCTAGTCTTGATTTACGGCTTTCCTCAAAAGCATATCGTGTTAGTGCAAGTTTTTTGCCAAATGTAGAAGATCTCGTTTTAGATAAAATAGATAGTCTTAAATTACATGAGATAGACCTTTCAATGGGTGCGGTATTAGAGGCAAATTGCGTATATATTGTTCCATTAATAGAAAGATTAAATCTTACAAAAAATCTTTTTGCTTATGCGAATCCTAAGAGTTCTATTGGGAGAATAGATGTATTTGCTCGACTAATCGTTGATAGGTTTCAAAAGTTTGATATGATTCCTGAAAATTATAGCGGTCCTCTTTATTTGGAAATTTATCCTAGAAGTTTCCCCGTTTTTGTAAGAGCAGGCTCTCGTTTGTCGCAAATTAGATTTATGTATGAGCGGAAATTTTGTTCTAAAAATGAATTATTATCACTTCATAAAAAAAAATCTTTAGTTCAAGGAGGTTCATTCTTTTTTTCAGAAAAAAGTATAGCACTATCTGTTGATCTTAAGGGAGAGAAAAATGGAAACGGCGTTATAGGGTATAGAAGTAAGCGTCATACAGCAGTTATAGATGTCGATTTACAAAAAACATACGATGTTTTGAATTTTTGGGATCCTTTATATTCCCAAAATGGATCTCATCTTGTTTTAGACCCCAATGAATTTTATATTTTCGCTTCAAAAGAATTCATACAAATTCCAGATTCTCTAGTAGCTGAGATGATACCGTACGATCCTTTGATAGGAGAATTTAGAGTTCATTATGCAGGGTTTTTTGACCCCGGGTTTGGATATTCATTACAAGGGACAATAGGAGCAAAAGCTGTATTAGAGGTGCGTTCATATGTCCCATTTGTTTTAGAACATGGTCAAATTATTGGCGGTCTTCAGTATGAGTTTATGATGGAAAATCCAGAAAATATCTATGGTGAAGAAATAGGATCAAATTATCAATTCCAAGGATTGAGATTATCAAAACATTTTCGAGATTTTGTATAATTTTTATATAAAATAATTTTAAATCAGAGATCTATAATTTAACTACATTAATCTCATGTAACAATCCCTTTATGGTATTGTTATATTCATGATTAATACATGTTTTTTTTAACCGAATAATTTTAGTATGAAGTAAATAAATATATTAATAATTATGCTGTGCAAAATACAATTTGCAACAAATAGATGATGTAATATTAAATCTATATTTTAGGCTGTTGTTGAGAAGAAATTAGCACTAATACTCATGGATTGTTTCGATGGCTTTTAATAGTTTTTATTATAGAATAAATAGAAAATATTTTTACAAAATATACTATATTTAATATAGTTAGTGCTTGCTATGCAGATTTATAATCTTAAATTGTTTTCATTCATAATGAATCAAGAGATGTATCTATATTTGATTTTTTGTTAACAATATTGCTGAAGGAATAATTATATAGTTTTCATCAAATTGAAAAAATGATAATATCACGATATTTCCAATTATATCTCTATTGAGATAAAAATTATTTTGTATTAGTAGTTGGTATGATTTTTAGGATAATTGTATAGGTTGATATAATATGATGATGCACTTATCTAAAGTCATTGATGATTTGTTCGATCCCTTGTTGCATCGTAGAGCAGGCATTAGTATGTCTCTTGTAAGTGCTTGGAGTGAAATTGTAGGAATAGAAACTTCTAAGTGTTGTATACCAGAAAAAATAATTTGGCCTAATAGATATTTTATTGAAAACCAAGATGCCTTGGAGGATGTTGGTGGAACTTTAATTATTGCGTGTGAAGGTGTGCATATAATTTTTTTGATGCATGATAAATCAAAAATCATTAGAAATGTAAATGTTTTTTTTGGATTTTGTGCTATTAGAAACATTCGTTTTATTCAGAAGCAGGTTGGTATTACAAGTCGAGATTCTTGTCCTGCTATTCCTGCTCTGGAAAAAGATGATTGTGAAAAAATTGATAAAATGACTGAAGGAATTAATGATAAGCTGTTAAAACAGGCCTTGGTTCGCTTTGGTCATGCCGTAATTGGATGTTCATATTTATAGTGGTTGCTTGTTATAACGGAATTAGTTGATGTAAAAAAAATAATATTGGAGAAATAGAGGGCAATGAGTATAATTAAAGTCGGTACTTTGGGAGTTGTGGTGCTGATTATTACAGCATCTTTATTTTTTTATGTTCGCGGGAAAGAATCCGTACCTTCTAGTGATTTGCCGTCGCCCTATGGGGTAGTAGACGTTCATGATTTACTTTCCATCCCTCCTGGTGCTATGAAAGAAATTTCAATTGGGAAAAAAGATGCACCAGTTACAATGGTTGAATATGCATCAACAACATGTTCCCATTGTGCTGAATTTCATAATAAAACTTTTAAATTTATTAGAGATAAATACATAAAAACTGGTAAATTACTATATATTTTACGAGAATTTCCACTTGATTCTATATCTATGGCTTCATTTATGTTAGCAAGATGTGCTGAAAATCGTTCTGAAGGAGGGTATCTTAGTTTTGTATCCTTTTTGTTTAGCAAACAAAATGATTTGATAAATTCGAAAAATTATAGGGAATCTTTGTTGAATATGGCTAAATTTGCTGGTTTTTCTAAACATGATTTTGATGCTTGTTTAGCAGATCAAAGTATCATGGATGATATTAAAGCTAAGAAAAAAATAGCTTCTGAGAATTTCTCAATCGATTCAACTCCTGTTTTTTTTATTGAAGGAAATCTTTATCTTGGTAATATGTCAGAGGATGTTTTTTCTAAACTAATTGATAGAGCGATTCAGGATAAATCAGTTAATTAAAGTTATTCGTTACTTGTTTTTCTAATACACTTTTTTAATATTTGCCGATTTTTCATTTATTTTAATATACAATCTATTTTTTCTATTTAAGACATGTTTGTTGTAAATGTTTTTTTCGAACTGTTGCAGATATTTTTATGAAAAACATATATCAGTGGATATGAACAATATAAACATTACATGTTTGGTGTTTTGTTAAATGGTTGTTGTTTATAGTTAGCCAAAATATCAATTGTGCATTGATGTTTATTAGTATTGTAGTAGAAGTGATCTCTTCTATTTTATTATTGTGTTTCATTAAATTTAAATAAATTATAGTTGGAATATTAAAATGGTTAAAAAAGTAATGATAGTAGAGGATAATGAGCTAAATATGAAGCTCTTTAGAGATTTAATCGAAACCTCTGGATATATAGCTATTCAGACAAGAGGTGGGTTAGAGGCCTTGGAGTTAGCTCGTCAATATAAGCCTGACATTATTATAATGGATATACAGCTTCCAGAAATATCTGGATTAGAAATTACGAAAAAAATCAAAGAAGACAGCGAATTACGGGAAATACCTGTTATAGCAGTAACAGCCTTTGCTATGAAAGGCGACGAAGAAAGGATTAGGAATGGAGGATGCGAAGCATATATTTCTAAGCCAATTTCTTTATCTATATTTATGGAAACTATTAGAAATTACATAGGAGAAGCTTAGATATTAATTGTATAATATTTTTTTATAGATTTTTGCCTATCAATATAAAACATTATGTAATAATACGTACTTTTAATTATTATATTTTTTACATTGTTAAGTGAATTTTTAATAACACAAATTAGTTATACTAGTAATAAATTAAAGCCACGGCTTTTAGTTGTAAATGTGGAATTTTTGCCAACAAAACAGCTTTTTATTTGCAGAAATATAACATTGTCAGATAGATATATTCCTAATTGTTACTTTATTTTTCCTTCTTTAAACTCTACATGTTTCCTTACTACAGGATCGTATTTATCTTTTACCATTTTGCCAGACATGGTACGAGAGTTCTTTTTGGTAACGTAAAAATATCCAGTTCCTGCGGATGATATAAGTTTAATCTTTATAGTTGCTGCTTTTGCCATCTTTCATTCCATAAAATTTAATTTTATTATATAACATTAATACATAGTGAAAAAGCGATAGTAAACATATATATAAAGAAAAATCCTACGATTCGTTCTTAATAAAGTCAAGAAGAATTATTTTTTTCTTGCTTAAGTTTTATGGATAGTGATTTTTCTACGAATAATATGGAAAATATTACAATTATGTGGTATATGAATTATGTACGATGTCAATTGGTTTTTATAATATGTAATTTTGTATAAGATCTGATGTAAATAAAAGATCCGAATTCGATTATTGGTTGGCAATCTTCTTGACTAAATAGGGTTGTTATGACTACTTCTTTGAAGTTCTTTGTTTTATTGATTTTGAGTATAAATCTTTCTAGTTGTGAATTTATCGTTATGAATCCTTATGGGGATATTGCTTCGCAGCAATCGAACCTTATCTTTATATCTGTTTTTTTGATGTCTTTAATAGTCGTGCCAGTGTTTTTTGCTATTTTGTTTTTTGCATGGCGTTATCGTTCTACCAGTAAGACAGCACTTTATGATCCTAAATGGTGTCATTCAACCGTACTAGAGTTTTTCATTTGGTTTTTCCCGCTTTTAACCGTGGGATGTTTAGCCTTTATAACATGGAATGCTACTCATCGCATGGATCCTTATGCTCCTTTAGAAAGAATAAGCGAAGGTAGGCCTATAGGGTTGAATAGTAAGCCTCTTGTTATAGAGGTTGTTGCTTTGGATTGGAAATGGCTTTTTATATTTCCGGAACAGAAGATTGCAACAATCAATGAATTAGTCGTTCCGGTTGATCGTCCTTTGGAATTTAGAATTACTTCTTCTACCGTTATGAACTCTTTTTATATTCCAGGATTGGCTGGACAGATTTATGCCATGGCTGGTATGGAGACTAAATTACACGCTGTTATGAATAAAGTGGGATTATATAGTGGTTTTTCTGCAAACTATTCGGGAAAAGGTTTTTCTCATATGCACTTTAAATTTTACGGCAAGTTAGAAAAAGAATTTGAAAAATGGGTTTCAAAGGTCAAATGCAAAGGTGTTGCTCTTGACCGAAAGAGATATCTTCTATTAGAAAAGCCATCAGTAGACAATCCCGTATCATATTTTTCTTCTATAGAAAATGGGATGTACCACGACATCCTTAATTTCTGTGTTAATCCTGGTAAAATATGCATGGATGAAATGATGAGTATTGATGCTATGGGAGGGGGTGGAATAAAAGGTATTGATCGTAAATCTCTTCTATATGATGATGATCATAGATGGAAGTAAAATTAAAATATAAGGTCGAAAAGAAGAAATGATTCAATTATGACAAATATGTTTTCAAAATGATGTTTTATAATTCTCATATCTTTTATGTGATTGAATTTATTATGCAAGGAAGAAGATAGATGTTACAAAATGTTGGTTTATATAAGTTGATATTTGGTCGTCTAACGATTGATTCTATCCCTTATAATATTCCTATAGTCCTTGGAACATTTTGTATGGTGGCTTTGATAGGTACGGCTGTTATTTTAGCTATCACTTATTATCGCCTTTGGGGTTATTTATGGACGGAATGGTTTACAAGTGTTGATCACAAAAAGATAGGTATTATGTACATAATTCTATCTTTGGTTATGCTTTTTCGAGGTTTTACAGATGCCCTTATGATGAGACTTCAACAAGCTCTGGCTTCTGGAGGAGGAAGTGGATATTTAGATGCTCATCACTATGATCAGATATTTACAGCTCATGGCGTAATTATGATCTTTTTTATGGCAATGCCCATGATTACTGGTGTTATGAATTTCGTAGTTCCATTGCAAATAGGTGCTCGAGATGTTTCTTTTCCATTTTTGAATAATTTATCTTTTTGGATGACCGCAGCAGGTGCGGTAATCATAATGTTATCTTTGTTTATAGGTGAATTTTCTTCTGTAGGTTGGTTAGCTTATCCTCCATTGTCTGGGATATCGTATTCTTCAGGAGTTGGGGTTGATTATTATATTTGGGGATTGCAAGTTGCAGGTGTTGGAACAACTCTATCTGGGATAAATTTATTAGTAACTATTATAAAAATGCGTTGTCCTGGAATGACAATGATGAAAATGCCAGTGTTTATATGGACTGCTTTTTGTTCTAATATTATGATTATAGCTGCTTTTCCTATTTTAACTGCGACACTTTTCTTGTTGACTCTTGATCGTTATATAGGAACTAACTTTTTCACTAATCATCTTGGTGGAAATCCGATGATGTATATCAACTTGATTTGGATTTGGGGACATCCAGAAGTTTATATACTTGTTTTACCTGCTTTTGGTATTTTTTCTGAAATTGTTGCAACTTTTTCTAATAAAAGGTTGTTTGGTTATAATTCAATGGTTTATGCCACATTAGCGATAACAATTTTATCTTTTACTGTTTGGTTACATCATTTTTTCACCATGGGTTCTGGTGCTAATGTAAATGCTTTTTTTGGAATAATGACCATGATCATTGCAATACCTACGGGAGCTAAGATTTTTAATTGGCTATTCACGATGCGTTTAGGAAAAGTAGTTTTTGAAGTGCCTATGATGTGGGCCTTGGGTTTTATGGTGACTTTTCTGATAGGGGGCATGTCAGGTGTATTGCTTTCTGTTCCTCCAGCAGATTTTACATTGCATAATTCATTGTTTTTAGTCGCTCACTTTCATAATACTATAATTGGAGGCGTTGTTTTTGGTTTGTTGGCGGGTATAGTTTATTGGTTCCCTAAAGCTTTTGGTTATCGACTAGATCCTTTTTGGGGAAAAGTTTCTTTTTGGTGTTGGTTGATTGGTTTTTATCTAGCTTTTATGCCTCTTTATTCCCTTGGACTAAAAGGTGTGACACGTCGTTTGAGTCAATATGAAGATACTACTTTACAAGTTTATTATGTTATAGCTTTTTTAGGTGCTATTCTAATAGGATGTGGAATAGGATCTTTTATTTTATCATTTATTGTATCTTTTTTTAATAAATCTAAATTGCGTGATAAGAATGGAGATCCTTGGAATGGGCGTACTTTGGAATGGTCTGTTTCATCGCCTGCCCCAAAATATAATTTTGCTTTTACTCCTGTAGTTCACACAATAGATGCTTGGAAAAATATGAAAGATCTTGGATATTGTCGCCCGATTGATGGATTTATGCCGATTCACATGCCCCAAAATACTTCTACGGGTATTATCTTGTCAGCTTTAAGCGTTGTTTTTTCATTTGCTATGATATGGTATATATGGTGGCTAGCAGTTATTTCTTTTATATCGATTATTTCCTATACTATTTTTCATACATTTAATTACAATAATGGATACGAAATTCCCGCAAAAGACGTGATTGCTGCAGAAGAAGAGTATAGAAAAATTAACATGCAACAAAAAGAGGAGCATCGTTAAAATGAGCAAACGAAAAACTGGAAAATCGTCAAGTTTTCCTCTTTTTTACTTGAAAAATGAACATGAAAGTAGTGTTGATCATCATGATGGTACGTATCTGGGTTTCTGGATATATCTTATGAGTGATTGTTTGATGTTTGCCGTTTTTTTTATAGCATATGCAACTCTAGGGAAAAGTTATGCTGCAGGTCCAGCACCTATAGATATTTTTGACATTAAAAGTATCTTTGTTTCTACTATTATTTTATTGCTATCATCTTTATCTTGTAGCTTTGCAATGTTATCTTCTAACAAGCGGATTAATAAAACAATTAGTTTATTGCTGGTCACGGCGTTTTTTGGAATTGTTTTTATAATAATGGAAATTCATGAATTTATCCATTTCATTAGTCTGGGAGCGGTGCCACAGCGTTCTGCATTTCTATCGTCTTTTTTCTCCTTAGTGGCTCTTCATGGTCTTCATGTATTCTTTGGAATTATTTGGCTTTTTGCTCTAGTTATTCAGATTTTAAACAAAGGTCTTATTCCTGATAATAAGCGCCGTTTGATGTGTTTTTCCATGTTTTGGCATTTTTTAGATTTAATTTGGATATGTGTTTTTTCTTTTGTATACCTTATGGGTGTTATTTAATCTCGTGAGGATAAATGGGATAATGTTAAATATGGTAGGTTTACGATATGGCTATTCATCATAATGTAACAAAAAAACAATGTTTATTGGGATTCGTGTTATCTTTAATTTTAACTGCTATTCCTTTTTGCTTAGTAGTAAATGATTTATCATTAGATAAAAACATGATATATTTTGCAATTGTTTTGTGTGCTATCGCGCAAATAATAGTTCAATTGGTGTTTTTCTTGCATATGAATATAAAGCTTGAAGATGGTTGGAGTGTTATGGCAATGATTTTCACTACTATCATCATTTCTATTTGTTTTATTGGTTCAATGTGGGTGATGTATAATCTTAATAATAATATGATGCCAATGGATGAGAGTATGCGTAGTATTCATAAATAAATTGATAAATTACTATTACATTAATTTTCATTTTTAATTTAAAAGTAACTTTTTTTAAAAGGTCAAACCTTGATGTTTTTAAGATTGTAAAATAAAATTATATTGTTTAAACTTATTTTTTGCTATAGTTATACTCTATCTCTATTAAGCACTTTTTTTAGTTATTACGTTGATTTTTATGTGGTAACTGGATGTACTGTTGCAAGTATGGAATTATTTTTTATTTCATATTTCGTTTATGTAGCTTAAAAAACTATCAATTTTTTTTAATATAGGATTTTCTATATAATATGCCTAAAGAAGAAACTCTTAAATTTTGCGGTATTGTATCTGAGTTATTACCAAATGCTAACTTTCGAGTAAGGCTGGTTTTAAATGATGAGGAAGCTTTATCGGAATCAGATTACAGATTTTTAGATTCCGAATCATCAGGATCAGATTTTGAATCATCGGGATCAGATTCCGAATCATCAGGATCAGATTCCGAATCATCGGGATCAAATTCCGAATCATCAGGGTCAGATTCTAAATTATCAGGGTCAAATCTTGCAGTTGATCTTATAGCTTGTCTTGATAATTCATCAGTTGTTGCATATGCATCAGGAAGTATGCGTAAGCATAGAATTCGTATTTCGATTGGTGATAAAGTAAGGTTAGAAATGAGTGCATGCGATCTTACGAGAGGTCGTATTGTATATCGTTTCAAAAAATGGTGATAATTTTATTCTCATAACATGGTTGTTTTTTGTTCTTAGTCTCTTATCCATGTAATCAATATTTTTTGGTTTGTTGTGATTGCTATTATTAATTGAGAAAGGGATAATAAAACTTGCAAACATTAGATTTTAGATTGTTAAATTCCATTTGTCCTGAGTGTAAAAAGAAATCTGTCTCTGAGTTTTATCCTTTCTGTTCTATAAAATGTCGTTCAATTGATCTTTCGCGTTGGCTTAGTGATGAGTATAGAATACCAATAAAGGAAGATGAAGAGCTTGAGGAAGATATTAATAGTGTTGATACTTGATTTATGATTTTTTTGATTTTGGCATAGATTTTTATTGCTTATTTCTCTTTATTTTAGATAGTAATAGTATTACAATGTTAAACCATTGATGCCCAGATAGCTCAGCTTGGTAGAGCAATGGACTGAAAATCCATGTGTCGCTGGTTCAAATCCTGCTCTGGGCACCATTTATACATAAAAGAATTCCCCTTCTTATATATTTATAAATTTGAATTTTGTAATTCAATAATTATGATCGATTTGCTGGGATCAAAGAACCTTAAAATAATTTATAAATCTTATTAATAAGAATCGATATTTTTTTAATAAGTATTATTATAAGAAAAATGTTTGTAATTTTTTAAATAATTTTTACGCGTATTAATAAAGTTTTTTACCGTTCATAATTAAAAATAAATTATCTTTTTAAGATATTGCATGGTGGATATTGTTTAAAAATGACGATGAATTTGTAGAAAGTTTATTGTAAATTATGTAATAATTAAGACAGATCTTATTAGGTTCATTCGCCAGTGCTATTTTAGATCAGATTCAAGTTTATTGTTACGTACATTAAGTGTTGTTTTTTAAAGCAATTCTATGGGAAATCATTTTGAAAAATAATTTTTTGATTTTGATGATATTTTTTTTCTTGATGGTGTCAAAATCTTTTGCCATTGAGGCTGTTCAGATTTCCTCTGAAGACAGTGTTTTGGATTTGACTCCTGTAACGAAAATTTATGCCAATCAAAGGGAAGATTTCCAATTATTCACAGCAGCAGATATAGATGGCATAAGTAAGCGTATTGAAATTAGTGCATCGAGTGTCAATCATAGAGGAGATTGGGCTGTTTTTGCCTTGGCGAATACATCTGATATTCAGCTTGAGCGTTTAGTTGTTGTTCCTCATTATCGTCTTGTAGGATCACATTTTTTTTGGCCAGATCTTGGATCTCGTCGGATTATTTCCATTACTCCTTCGGAAGGTTTTTCTTTAGATCGTATACCTAATTCTGATTCAGATGTATTTAGAATAACTATTAATCCTAGGGCTATTGTTACGTTTATTATGGAGATCAGTACTCCAAATTTGCCTAAAATCTATCTTTGGAAACCAAATTATTATAAAGATGCAGTAAATTCTTTTACATTATATCAAGGAATAATAATCGGGATTGCGGGTTTATTATCTGTTTTCTTGACTACTTTTTATATGGTTAATAAAAGTTCCATTCTTATTCCTACTTTTGCAATGGCATGGATCGTTTTTGGGTATATTTGTATTGACTTTGGATTTCTTTCTAAGCTTATTGGTTTGCAATCAGGAGAGTTGATAATTTGGCGTGCTTGTTCTGAGGTAGCATTATCTTTTTCTATATTTTTTTTCCTTTTTATTTATCTTAACTTAAGTAGATGGTATTCTAAAGTAAGATACATTAATTTTTTTGCCATTTTATGCTTGGCTGTATTGTTTTTTATATCTTTCTATTATCCAACGATATCAGCTGGTATTGCTAGATTTTCTTTTGCTATCATTTTTTTATTTTACACATTCTGTATTGTTTATCTTGGCATTAGGGGATACAATCGTGCTATTTCATTGATTCCAGCTTGGATTATAATTTTTATGTGGTCTATTGGATCATGGATGGCTATAACAAATCGAGTAGACAATGATATTATACAGCCAGCTCTTGTCGGATGCTTAGTTTTGATCGTTATATTGATAGGTTTTACTGTTATTCAGCATGTGCTAGTAAGGGGAAATTTTTCTCAGGGGATTTTTTCAGATGTAGAACATCAATTTTTAGCAGTGTTGGGATCAGGAGATATTGTATGGGATTGGAATGTAGTAAGCGATAAGGTGATAACTAAACCAGATATAGCTGTTCTACTGGGTTTATCTTCTGGTTCTATGCATGGAGTGATACGCAATTGGTTGCCACATATACATATAGACGATAGAGATAATTTTCGAACTATAATGGATAGTTTCGTGGATTATAGAAGAGGAAAATTAAAACATGAATTTAGGGTTCGTGCAGCAGACAATCAATTTCATTGGATGTCTCTTCGTATTCGACCTATATTAAATCCTAATGGTGATATTCTACGTTGTATTGGAATTATAAATGATATAACGGAACAAAGAAACTTTTTAGAAGGAATTTTATATAATGCATGTAAAGATAATCTGACAGGTATACCAAATAGATTATCTTTTATAGATTCTCTAACGACAATTCTTAATTTATCTGTAGAATATGATAGGTTACGTCCTACTGTGATGGTTATCGATATTGATAGATATAAGCATATTAATGACTCATTTGGTATCGCTATTGGAGATGATATACTTGTTTCTTTAACGAAGAGAATGCGTGAATTATTAAAATCATCTGATATAATTGCACGTTTTTCTGGCAATCGATTTGGTATTATAATTATGTCTGAAAATGATTCTATAAGAATAGAAGATTTTGCTATTGCTATAAAAAAATTCATATCCAATCCTATTCATATTCTAAATCGAGAAATTATGGTTACCGCATCAATTGGTTTTACAAGTTGGACAAGTTCTAAAATTTCTTCATGTGAAATGATAAAAAATGCTGAGTTGGCTATGTATCATGCTAAGCAAAGAGGAGGAAATCGTATAGAGTCATTTCAAGATTCTTTAAAATCTTTTCGATCTGATAAATTGACAATAAAAGAGGATTTGTGTTTTGCGATAGAAAACTATGAACTTTATCTTGTCTATCAGCCTATAATACGTACGGTAGATGAGGAGATTGTAGGTCTTGAAGCTATTGTACAGTGGGATCATCCTAAATTAGGAAGTATTCCTCCTTCTGAATTTATTTCTGTTGCTGAAGAGATAGGAATGATCAAATCTATAAATTTGTTTATGTTAGAACGTATCGCTACAGATATTCTCAGTTGGTGTGATCAAGCAACTATGCCACCAATTTTTATGTTGATCAATGTTGTTAGTAAAGATCTGTTAGATGACGAATTGTGCGAAGATATACAAGCTTTGATTTCTAAGACACTTTGTTCTCCTAGCAGTATTAAGCTATCATTTTCTGAATCTATTGTTATGGATAATCCTGAAAGAAGCAGTTTTTTATTCGAAAAGCTAAAAAAAATAGGACTTAGCTTAACTCTTGATGAATTTGGAACTAAATGTTCACTATTATCATATCTAATACATATTCCATTTGATACTATAAAATTAAATGGAACTTTAATAACTGGTTCTACAGCAAAGCGTATTGCGATGCTACGTTCTCTTATGTCAAGTGCGAAAAACTTAGATACTATAATAATAACAAAGGATATTTATGGAGAGATAGATATAAAAGATCTCGCTAAGATGGGATGTGATTATATCCAAGGGGATAGGATTGCAGCTCCTTTAAGATTTAATCCTATATTAAAGTTATTAAAAGATAGATTACCTCTGGTTAAAAATAATTGAGTAGTTTATTGTAATATATATTTAGTAGTTTTAATATTCTAAAGTAATGTATCTTATCTTTTTAACTTTTATCATCAAAAGGTTTAAGGCTTTTTATTTTATTGTCACGGTCTAATTTTATTTGTTCTATTCTATTTTCTGCAGAGCATAGAAGAGATTCACAATGCAACTTTAGAGCTTCTCCGCGTTCATAAATAGATATGGATTCATCTAATGTTACATCCCCGCGTTCAAGTTTTACAATGATATTTTCAAGTTCGGATACTGCTTCTTCGAAAGGTAAATGAGAAAGATCATCTTTATTGACTATATCGCCCATTATTATTTACTCCATATATTTTTCCCCACAATTGATTATAATATATCTATTTTGTTCAAGATAAATAATAAATAAAAAAAATATATTTATATTTTTCGAAAGTATTATATATATCAATCAAAGTGAGATCTCAAATAATTTACACTATAATAATATCAATAGTTAAAAAGCATTAGGGAAGTGTCTAGGTAATTTCCATGGTGCTACTGCTTTAGATCATATCTATATGAGATTAATTGAACATCGTTCTTTTGTGCAAGCCAAATTTTACTAGCATTTTTGATACGTTGACAACTTTTATGCGAGATAGAAAAAATAGCATTGTGAAAATTTTTTCTTGCTTTTACTTCTACAAAAATAACAAGATTATCGCGACTTGCAATTATATCAATTTCTCCACAGCGATTTCGATAACGTAAGGCTATGATTTTCCATCCTTTTACGATTAAAAATATAGCAGAAAATAATTCAGCAAAAAAACCATATCTTAACGCTTTGCGACGCTTATATGACATTTTTGATCTTTCTACTAAAGTAGATTGATATTATTTCATTTGAATAATACATTGTATTAACAATCAAATTAATTTGTTTATCTGAGCAGATAAAATATATTATTTATTTTTATTTTACGCTACTTAATATAAGTTGTAACAAATTTGAATTATTTATATTGATCATAATAAAATTAGAGAAAATTCTTAAATCATTAATAATTACAATTCCAATAAAATTTCTGTAAATTAATTTACATAAACAATAGTTTTATTTTATGAAAACAAACGCAAAATCATCAATGGAGATAATAAATAGCAATATTTAAACATCATGATGAATTATTCTTGACTCAACTTCTATACAGCTCTTTTCGTACTAAAGCACGTAGTTTGTCAATAGAACATAATTCCCCACACTGTTCATAATACCAAAAGTTCCAACCATTGCAAGTTTCCAGTCCACTTACTTTAGCTCCAACCCGATGAATAGAACCTGCTTCAATTCCTGATACTAAAGTACCATCAGCGCGCACAGTCGCATTTATATCACGTTTAGCATTTGTCAGGACTTGTCCTGGTTTGAGAAGTCCTCTTTCTAAAAGTAAATTAAAAGCAACACGTGGCTCATCTTTCTTACCTTTTAGGACCGTCAATGTAATATCATCTAAAGGTTGAACAGATGCAATTCGTTTAGTTGCAATTTCAATATAATCTTGTTCCATTTCTATACCTATAAAAGATCTTTTAAGTTTTTTTGCAACAGCACCAGTTGTTCCAGATCCGAAAAAAGGATCTAAAATTATATCGCCAGGTTTGGTAGAAGAGATTATAATACGCGATAATAGAGATTCAGGTTTTTGAGTATTGTGCAATTTTTCACCATATTCATTCCGTAAACGTTCTGATCCAGAACAAATTGGAACAAGCCAATCAGAGCGCATTTGAACATCTTCATTAGCTGCTTTTAAGGCATCGTAATTAAAGGTATAGTTTTTTGATTTTGGTGAAGGAGATGCCCAAATAAGAGTTTCATGCGCATTTTGAAATCTTCGACCTTTGAAATTTGGCATTGGATTAGATTTTCTCCATATTATGTCGTTTAATATCCAGAAATTGAGATTCTGTAACATTGTTCCGATACGGAATATATTATGGTACGATCCTATCACCCATAATGTTCCATTAGGTTTTAAAACACGTCTACAAGCTAAAAGCCATGCACGCGTAAAAGCATCATAGGCTTCAAAAGAAGAAAATCGATCCCAATAATCATTTACTGCATTAACTAAAGAATGATCAGGTCGATGTAACTGTTTATTTAATTGGAGATTATAAGGAGGATCTGCGAAAATAAGATCAATTGATTTTGCAGGTAATCTTTCTAATACCGATATACTATTTCCTTTTATTATCTTATCTTTCCATGAACAAATGGAATTTGTATTATCATTGATAGCAAGGCAGTTATTTTGTTTCATAAAGAAATACTTTGATCTGGAGTTAACGTTTATTAATTACGAGAACATGGTTACTGAAGTTAGTTGATAAAGTATTAAGGTAAGTTATTTTTAGTAAATTTTATGTGAAAATATCTATATTATTTTAATTATAGCTGTAATATAATGGAGATATGAGGGGTCTGAATATATCAGGACAATATTTCTTTATTTGTTTATAATGCGATAATTAAATGGTTAAAAGGAAATTTACTTGTCTAGTAGTATTAAATCCGGATAATTATATCGAAATAATTTTTTAGTATTAATATTATATATCACGATATATTAATGGTGAATGGGTTTTGTGTTGATTGATTTTTACAGAAAAAATTCATCATTGTAGAAGTTATCTGTTTCTTTGAAAAATACATTGTTTGGTGTTTTATGAAATATATCTCCACCCGTAATGCTGATTTGAATATTAGCTTTTGCGATGCAATCCTTTCTGGATTATCAGAAGATGGAGGATTGTATATTCCTAAAGATATTCCTCATTTGTCAGAGGAAAATATAAAGTATTTAAGAGGTTTAAGTTACCAAGAAATTGCATTTTTTATTTTTCGTCTTTTTATTGGAGATGAAATTAGCTCTGACAAACTACAAAAAATAGTAAATAGAGCATACATTGGTTTTCGAAATTCAGCAGTTACACCACTTGTTCAGTTAAATACACACGATTTCTTGTTAGAATTATTCCATGGGCCTACTTTGTCATTTAAAGATATAGCAATGCAATTACTAGCAGAATTATTAGATCATATTTTAGAAGAAAGAGATGGCTATATAACAATATTAGGAGCAACTTCTGGAGATACAGGTGCTGCTGCTATCAAAGCTTTTGAAGGTAAGAAAAGAGTTAATATATATATTCTTTTTCCAAAAGGAAAAATTTCTCTCATTCAGCAAAAGCAAATGACTACTTCTAGAGAATCCAATGTTAATATTATAGCTGTTGAAGGTAATTTTGATGATTGTCAAAAAATAGTTAAAAGTTTATTTGCAGATGTTTCTTTCCGTAATTCTATCAATTTATCAGGAATTAATTCCATAAATTGGGCTCGTATTATGGCTCAAATTGTCTATTATTTTGTTTCGTCGGTTGCATTGGGTAGCCCAGATCGGGAGATTTCTTTTAGTGTTCCAACTGGTAACTTTGGTGATATTTTTGCTGGATATATGGCAAAAATAATGGGAGTTCCGATTGATCAGTTAATTATAGCGACTAATGAAAATGATACACTTGTTCGTATGTTGGATACTGGTATATATAAACCCGAAATAGTAAAGGAAACTACATCTCCCGCAATGGATATACAAATATCTTCCAATTTTGAAAGATTGTTATTTGAAATTAGTGGTAGAGACTCTCTTCTTGTAAAAGAAGCGTTTGATTCTCTTGAAAGCAAAAAGCAATTTCGAATTTATCCTGAACATTTACAGAAAATTTCTTGTTTGTTCTCTGCTCAAAGGGCTTCTATGGAAAATGTTGGTGCTATTATTAATTATGTTTTAAAAAGCTCTAATTATCTTGTTGATCCACATACTGCTGTTGGTATTTATGCTTCATTTGCATGTAGAAAAAATTTTTTCACACCAATAGTAACGCTTGCTACAGCACATCCTGCAAAATTCCCTGATGTTGTCAAAGCTACATCTGGTATATTTCCTGATTGTCCTATATCTATGGAACAGATTATGAAAAGATCTGAGAATTTTAACGTTATGATAAATGATATAGATGAAATTAAAGATTTTATAAAAAAAAGAAACATGGAGATTGAAATTGAATCTAAGAATTAGCAAAACTTCTTCTGGAATTACTGTCATAACTGAGGTAATCCCATATGTTAAAAGTGCTTTCGTGGGAGTAAATATACGATCTGGCTCTCGAAATGAAATGAAAGAAGAGCATGGAATGGCTCATTTTTTGGAGCATATGTTGTTCAGAGGAACAACTAAGCGTACATCAAAAGATATTGTAGAAGAAATTGAAACAGTGGGAGGAGACATCAATGCGTATACATCTGTTGAACATACTTGTTATCACGTTCGGCTTTTAAAAGATGATGTTCCTTTAGCTCTTGATATTATAGGAGATATGGTAAGCAATTCTTCATTTAATCCCTCTGATGTAGAACGCGAGAGAAATATAGTTTTAGAAGAAATTGGTATGTCAGAGGACAACCCATGGAGTTTTCTCTATGACCGTTTTTTAGAAGTAGTTTGGAAAGATCAAATTATAGGAAGGGCAATTTTAGGAAAGATAGATACTGTTTCATCTTTTACATCAGAGAAAATATTTTCTTATATATCACGTAATTATACAGCAGATCGAATGTATGTAGTATGTGTTGGAGCCGTTGATCATGACTCCTGTGTGTCTCAGGTTGAGAATTGTTTTAATGTATCTAAAAATGAAAAAATAATAGAGAAATTGAATCCAGCAGTATATATTGGAGGAGAATATATTCAACAAAGAGATCTTGCAGAAGAACATATGATTTTAGGATTCAATGGTTGTGCATATAAATCTCGTGACTTTTATCCAACAAAAATATTAGCATCAATTCTTGGAGGAGGAATGTCTTCAAGGCTTTTTCAAGAAATTAGAGAAAAACGTGGATTGTGTTATTCTATATCAGCACATCATAGTAATTTTTCTGATAATGGAGTTTTTTGTATTACTACGGCTACGGCAAAAGAAAATATTATGGAATTAACATCTGCTATTATTGAAGTAATACATTCTTTAATAAAGAATATAGATCCAAAAGAAATAAACAAGATATGTGCTAAAATACGTGCAAAATTAATCATAAATCAAGAAGATTCCGATTTTCGTGCTTCAGATATTTCAAAACAATTAATGTTTTGTGGTAATATTATGTGCAGTGAAGAAGTAATAGATACTATATCTTCTATTAGATGTGAAGATATTATTAGAGTAGCAAAACAAATATTTAGTACTATGCCGACTCTTGCAATTTTAGGATCTCCAATGGATCATCATCCTACTACTAGTGAAATAGTGCGTAAATTTAAAAATTTATAACTTGTTTTTTAGTAGCTAAGAAAAATTATAAAACTTTTTAATAGGATAGTTATTCCATTATAACAAAATATACATGTGAAGATATTTTAGTGTTCAAATATCTAACTTTCAAAAAAGTTTTGATTTAATTAAATTAGGAGATAAAAAAAAGAAAAAGAAAGTAACGTTACTACTAACATTATAGACGTGCACCATCCGTTAGAGAATATGCTTTTGATAAAAAACCATCTGTTGTCTTCTATTTTTTCTTTTTTTAGAACACCATTATGTATGGTTGATGTTGCACGTCTTGCAGCAGAGATATAATCAGGGATTGTATCGTCATATTCTAAAATCCCATGTTGTATTAACGATACTCTTTCTAATATCTGTTGCATGTCATTAGGAGTATTAAATGCTTTTTCCATTTGTTTTTTGTCATTATCAGTCAAAGAATCTTCTGATTCTAGGTTATTATCGTACAGTTGGTTTTTTATGGCGTCTAGAGAACTATTTGGGGAAATAATAGGATATTGAGTATCATGTGTAGACGATTGTTTGATAACTTTATCCAATTGTATTCCGTTTTCTTTTATTTGTAGAATATCATCTATTTTTTTTATATTAGAAGGATTTTCAAAAGATATCCCACATTCCTTCGGGTAATCACAGTTCGATGATAAAGATGAACCTTCTAATTTTTGAAAAATTTTTACAAGTATTTCATAGATTGTCGTAAAATTCTTTATTGTTTGTTCTGCATGTGCCTTTTGCATTTCTTTACAATATTCATTCATATTATTTTTTAAAATTTGTTCTATATTTTTACTTCTATCGAGAGAGTTCAACATAGATCTAGCTGTTTTATGAGCAGTTTTAACGATATAATCCTCTAGATGAAACGTATTTTGATCAAATTTTGTAGATGTTTGCGTATTTTTTGAAGCATTTTTTAAAATCTCTTTGATATTTGCAATTTGTCTTTCTAAATTGCTTATAATAATATTAGCTTCAGGAATATCTTGCTTTTTTTCTAATTTTAGCATGATATTTTCAACATTATATTCTATATTTTTAAGACGTTTATCTAGTACTCCAACCGATTCTAATCTTTGTTTAATGGGTTTTTTTTGATCTAAAACATCTTTGTGTATATTTTGAACTTTTGTATCAATATTATCTAAGCGTTCTTCAAATTTACTAACAAATTTTTTAGTATAAGATTCTGTATACTTCCCATTTTTTTCAAAAGAATTTTTGATATCAGAAAGTTTAGAATCAAGTGATAATACATCTTTCGAGGATATTTTCTCATTCAAAAGTTTTAGTAATGATAGAAGACTATGAGTATTCCTAACTATAGATAATAGTTTTTGATCAATATTAGGGTTTATGTATTCATTATTTTTTTTATCAAAAGCGCTCTGTATAAAATTCATCTGACATGATAGGTTATTTATCTTATCGTGAAGATTCTTGAAATCTAATTTTCTAAAGTATTGTAGAACATCTTCCCAGTTATTTTTTACGCTTTTTAAAGAACAATCTTTTGCGATACTTTCCATTTTGAAAAGTACTTTTTCAAGTTGAGGATTAGATCCTTTTATTCCAGAAAGAGATATAATTTTGCATAAATCAGCTATACTTTTTGATAACTTAGACATATCAGAGTAAAAAACATCTAAGTCATTATCATATCTCGTTACATCATTTGTATTCTGCGACCCTAGTGTTTTTTGCTGATTAGTATTTACTATAAATATATCTTGTTTTTTGTTTCTTTTGATTTTTTCTTTTATATTATTATGATCATTAGTATGTTGTTTCAAAAAATCAAATAACTTTTTATGATCATTATTTACTTTTTCTTTATCGACATCAACAGTTTGTTGAGAAATTAAATCCAAATCAAGATCGCCAACTTCTGTGTTATCGCCAGAAATTTTTTTTAGTGAGGACCATAAAAGATTTATTTTATCTTTTTGTTCTTTATTTAAAGGTTTATTTTTATTTTCTTCTACAATTCGTTTAATCCAATTTTTAACACGACGAACATCCGTCATGCCTGAATCTTTATCTGATCCTAATTTTTTAGATATAGTATAATTAGGCTGTTTTTTTTTGGATTGTAATCCACTCATCGTATTTTTTTACTCTTAATAACATTCGATGGTAATCTAGGCGTAAAGTAACATAGTTAATAATCTCTCGAACATAGTTAAAAAGTAGTTAACTTATTAAACATTTTTTATATAATCATATTCTGCAAGTAAATATCTCTGTCATTTGTATTACTTATATCTTAATTGATGGTTTATTTTGATTCTCTAAATATGATGTTTTTAAAATAATTTTATTTGGTAATCTGTTTTATAAATAATTGATTCTATGTAGTTAGAAAAATAAGATAATTTTATTAATATTAATTCATAAATTGCCCTATTTAAAAGCCGAAAGATGACATTTAAGTAATTTAAAATATTTGCCTTACCTTAAAAAATCTAAAATCCTTTAATTATTTAGACTAATATCAAATATTATTAACGAAAATATATAAAACAGCAGTATCTAATATTATATTTTATAGGTAATTACCGTAATTATTCTTTTGAAACATACAAAGTATAAATCTAATTTTTGATTGTTATTGTGTAGGCATAGAAACAATATTGTATCCACAATCTACGTAATGAATCTCTCCTGTTACACCATTAGATAGATGAGAAAGTAGATAAAGAGCAGAATTTCCTATATCGTCAAGTGATATTGCTTTTTTTAGAGGGGAGTTATCTTTGCTCCAAGAAGCAATATCACGTCCATTCGAGATACTAGCTCCAGCTAAAGTTCGTACAGGCCCAGCAGAAATAGCATTGACACGTATTTTCATAGATCCATAATCGCATGCTAAATATTTAACCGAAGCTTCAAGGCCAGCTTTAGCAATTCCCATCACGTTATAATTAGGAACCACTCTGCTAGAACCTCCATAAGTAAGTGTAATTGCTGATCCTCCAGAATGCATTAATTTTGCTGCACGTTTTACAACTTCAGTAAAAGAGAAACAAGATATTAACATAGTCCTGATAAAATTATCACGGCTAGTTTCATAATAAGGTCCTTTCAGTTCGCTTTTATCGGAAAAACCTATTGAATGTACTACGAAATCTAACGATTTCCAACGTTCTTCAATTCTCTTGAATAGAAAATCTATGGATGAGAGATCCTCTACGTTACAAGGAATAATAAAATCAGAATTTAAACTTAGTGCAAGAGGTTTTAATCTTTTTTCTACTGCCTCACTTTGATAAGAAAAAGCTAGCTGAGCTCCAGCAGAGTGCAATACCTTAGATATTCCCCAAGCTATGGAATGATCGTTTGCAATTCCCATAACTAAACCACGTTTTCCTTTTAGAATAGTATTCATGTCTATCCTTTATATCTTTGAAAAACTAGGGTTGCATTTGTTCCTCCGAATCCAAAAGAATTAGATAATACTGTATCAATATTTGCATTATCAATTCGTTTTCGAGTTATTGGTATTCCTTCAAACTCAGGATCAATTTCTTCGATATTTTTACTTTCACCAATGAATTTCTCTTGCATCATTATTAATGAATATATTGCTTCTTGTGCTCCTGCTGCCCCTAGAGAATGTCCAGTTAGAGATTTAGTTGATTGTATATATGGGACCTTATCTTTAAATATCTCTTTAATAGCTTCTATTTCTTTTTTATCTCCTATAGGAGTTGAGGTCCCATGAGTATTAATATAGTCTACATGACCATTTACTGAGCTTAGAGCTTGACGCATACATCGAATAGCTCCTTCTCCAGAAGGAGCTACCATATCATAACCATCACAAGTACTACCATACCCTGACAATTCAGCATAAATTTTTGCACCGCGAGCCTTTGCTCTCTCCATCTCTTCTAGAACGATTATTGCTCCTCCTCCAGATATTACAAATCCATCGCGCTTATAATCATATGGTCTGGAAGCAGAGCAGGGATCATGATTAAAATTTGATGACATTGCACCCATTGCATCAAAAAGATTAGACATTGTCCAATCAAGGTCTTCTTGTCCTCCTGCGAACATTATATCCTGTTTTCCAGATTGGATTAATTCCGCTGCATTCCCAATGCAATGTGCAGAAGTAGAACAGGCTGAAGATATAGAATAGCTGGTTCCACGTATTTTAAACCAAGTTGATAAAGTTGCAGATGCTGTAGATGACATCGCCTTGGGAACTGCGAACGGACCTATACGACGGGTATTGCAATTTTCTTGGGTAAGATAAGCAGCTTCAACAATGCATCTAGTAGACGGCCCCCCTGATCCAGCTATTAATCCTGTTCGTTCATTTGTTACTTCAGAAGGTTGCAGGCCAGAATCATCAATTGCTTGCTGCATAGCAATATGTCCCCACATTCCTCCTTGTGATAGGAAGCGAATTGCTTTTCGATCGATCAGTTCTTTTGCATCAATAAGCGGTTTTCCCCATACGTGGCAGCGAAAACCAAATTTAGAAAAATCTTCTGAAAAAGTAATTCCAGACTTAGCCTCTCGCAGTGAAATAGCAACTTCAGAAACATTATTCCCTATGGAAGATACGATTCCCATTCCTGTAACAGCTACCCGTTTCATATCAAGATTTCTTCCTTATCATTTTGCAATAATCTCATTTTCATAAGCTACTTATTATCGACAGTAAGGCAAACTCGTAAATCTTCCGCTTTATATATCTCTTTGCCGTCAACTTTTACCCATCCATCAGCAGATCCGAGAACAACTTTACTTCGTATTATCCTTTTGAATTCTATCCCATATTCAAGCAACTTACAATCTGGTGTTACCATACCTCTAAATTTTATTTTGGAAACAGATATAGCTCTCCCTTTACCAACCTCTCCTAACCATCCTAGGAAAAATCCTGTAAGCTGCCATAAAGCATCTAATCCAAGACATCCAGGCATAACAGGATCGTTTTTAAAGTGGCATTTGAAAAACCATAAGTTTGGATCAATATCCATTTCAGCTCTCACCAATCCTTGATTATAACTTCCGCCAATTTCAGAAATTTTTGTTATGCGATTGAACATTAACATAGGAGGTTGAGGAAGTTGCGCATTGCCTTCACCGAACATCTTTCCTGTTCCACAGTTAAGAATTTCCTCGTAACTATAGCTAGATTTTCTATTTTCCATGATAAAACACTTACCTAAATTTCTCTTTTCTCAGAGAGATGAGATTACATTTTGACCAATAAAGAACTAATTGTATAATTTTTTTAATTTTTGTTAACTGAGACTGACAAATGCATGCACTGATTCTCCTGATAGATTTGAGCTTTCCCTTTCAATTACTAAGAATTCATAAGCCAAAGTTTTAACTTACTCTATATAAAATATTTTTTTCACAAACCTTGCTATACGTGCCGCTTTACGGATATACGATCCGTACTTGAATTGCAACGAGATGCAGTTGATTTTTTATCACGAATTTGAACATAAGTTAAGTGTGCCCTTTTTAAAAAATTTATGTCACAAACGCATATTTGTGTATGATAAAACAATCTTAAATTTAAAATGGAGAAATAGGAATATTTACAATTATAATTTATAAAATAACTACATTAAATGGTGGAGCTAAGCGGGATTGAACCGCTGACCTCTTGCATGCCATGCAAGTGCTCTCCCAACTGAGCTATAGCCCCCTTTCACTAGTGTGATAAGAACACATAACATATACCTTAAAAGAGATCATAATTATAAGATAACTTTTTTATTTAATTATAATTATTTAATGACTTAATCATCTAAATGTAATCTTCGACATGATTAACTTGCTTCTTCATCTTCAGATATGCCTATATCATCAATATCTACTACATCAGAATCAGTACTGCTATCATCTGGTTCAAGGAAATCATCATCTTCAAGGTCAATTTCTTGATCATATTCAATGTCAAGACCACTATCATCATCCTCTTTGTTTATAGAATTATCCTTTCCTTTAGATGCCTTGTGTTCTACAAAGGATTTGCTTTCTATTTCTTCATTAAGATCACAAACCTCATCCTTAACTGTAGAAGAAGTAGGTGTTTCAAAGGTTGAGAGAGGCCAAGAATTGTTCGTATAAGGAGATACGATAATTTTCTTATTTAGATCGTAGAACCTTTTTCCCGTATCAGGGCAGGTTCTTTTAGTTCCAAGTTCTGGTTTTGCCAAGATATAAAATCCTCATGTTTTCTGGCATACATATTACATGTAAGAAAGGTTGAATTTTACTATAAATATTTTAAAAAATCAAGATAAGATGTATATATTGTTACGTGCACTGTTGTAATCTTAATCTATATAATATCCCGTATTGCTATTTTGAAATTGAGTCAAGTGGAAATTTTTGATTTTGATGTCATCTTTTTATAAAAAAAACACGATAAAATCTTCCTATTCATGTAGTCTTAAGGGTACAGTTTCTATTCCAGGAGATAGGTATTTTTCCCATTGTTCTGTTATACTAGGAGGCATTGCTTCAGGTAAGACGCAGATTAGTGGATTGCTTGAAAGCGATGATGTTCTTAATACAATGAAAATGATGAATTATTTAGGTGCTAATTATACAAAGAAAAACAGTAAATGGATTGTTGAAGGAGTTGGTAATGGATGTCTTCTATCCCCAGAGCATCCAATGAATTTTAAAGACTTCTATATTGGATATGAGCTAATTATGGGGGTTGTTGGTGTATATGATTTTCAAACTTTTTTTAAGGGATGTGAAAATATTTCACAAAAGTCAATTAAATCCATCCTGGATCCTTTGCGAAATATGGGGGTTCAAGTGATTCCTATTAAAAGAAATTGTCTGCCTCTATCTTTACATGGGCCAAGAATTCCAAATCCAATCTCTTATAGATCCCCTGTAGCTTCTTCGCAGCTGAAATCAGTCGTTTTATTAGCAGGACTCAATACTCCTGGCATAACAGAGATTGTCGAGCCAGTTAAGACTCATGATCATATAGAAAATATACTAAAGGAATTTGGAGTAGATTTGTTGGTAACCACTGACATAAATGAAAATTATTCAGTTCGAATAGAAGGAAGAAAAAGTATTTCGGGATGTAATTTAAAGGTGCCTGGAGATCCTTCTTTTGCCTTGTTTGTATTATCTGCAGCTTTGTTGATTGCCGAATCTAATATAAAAATTTTACGTGTATCAATTAATCCATTGCGTGTTGGATTAATTAATATTTTACAAGAAATGGGAGCTAATATTAGCTTTTCAAATATTCGCATTGAAAGCGGTGAAAATATAGCTGATATTCAAGTGCGTTCTTCCAAGCTTAGAGGAATCTCTATATCTAAGAGTCGTATACGATCTATAATAGACGAATGTCCTATTTTAATGGTGATTTCTGCCTTTGCTGAAGGAAAAACTATTATGAATGGATTGGAGGATTTGATGAGATCAAATCAGTTTTTTGCTATTCTTGAATGCCTTCAGGTTAATAATATTAAATATGAAAAAGGAAAAGATCATTTTGTGATTATAGGTGCCCCTAGTGGAAGTGGATTGGGATCTAGTTCAGGGCATATGGTTCAATCTAAGTTTGGTTATAATATAGCTATGAGTTTTCTTATTATGGGATTTGCATCAGAGTATTCGGTTTTAGTTGATGATTGCTATGAGATATCTGCTGTTTTCCCGGATTTTATAAATTTAATGCAGGGATTAGGTGCTAGAATCGAATGGATAGTTTAAAACAAAATAATAATATAGTTATTGCCGTTGATGGCACTTCTGCTTCTGGGAAAGGGGTTTTGTCTCGTTTTATTGCTAATGAATATGAATTTCATTATCTTGATACTGGATTAATTTATCGAGCTGTAGCGAAAAATATTTTAAATTCGGGGATATCATTGAATGATGAAGAGGCTGTAACAAAGATAGCACAGAACATAATGCTTTCTGATCTGGATAAAAAACAACTTTCATTTCATGTTATTGCTAACGCGGCTTCACAAATAGCGTCCTTCTCTTCTGTTCGTAATGCGTTAATTAATATTCAAAGGTCTTTTTCGCATAAGAATCCAGGTGCAATTCTAGATGGAAGGGATATTGGGACAATTGTTTGCCCTAATGCTAATATAAAATTTTACGTAACAGCTTCCTTAGAGGTTAGGGCATGGAGGCGTTATAACGAAATGGTTTCCAATGGAGAAAAAGCTGATTATAAGAATGTCTTTGAGGATTTACGTAAACGTGATAATCAAGATAAAAATCGCAAGTATTGTCCACTTATAAGAGATAAAGATGCCTTTTTTTTTGATACTTCAAATATGAATATAAGCACCATGTGTAAAGTTGCAAAAGGATTTGTTGACACAAAGCTTTACAGCAGGTAAAAGTTCTTATCTGTTTTTCTTTTTTCTTTGACTGATCTAGGTTTTTTATTATCATATTATATGATCTCGAGTTATTATGGGAAATAGGTTACGTTTATTTATTTATTTATTTTATTTCTATCAGGAGTATAAATGTCTTTTACCAGTCCGTCCCGCGAGGATTTTGCCGCCCTTCTTGAGGAGAGCTTTTCTAAGAAGGATCTTGCTGAGAATTGTGTAACTAAGGGTAAAGTCGTTGCCTTAGAGAAAGATATCGTGGTTGTCGATGTAGGGCTTAAATTTGAGGGACGTATTCCCCTTAGAGAGTTCATGGGCAAAGGACAAGAATCTTCTGTCAAAATTGGTGATGAAGTTGAAGTATATGTTGAACGTACTGAGAATGCTTTTGGAGAAGCGGTATTTTCTCGAGATAGAGCTCTGCGTGAAGGAGTATGGGAAAAGATAGAAGCTAAATTTGCTGCAGGAGAGAGGATAGAAGGGGTTATATTTAACCAGGTTAAGGGTGGTTTGACTGTTGACCTCAACGGTGAAATTGCGTTTTTACCTAGGTCACAGATAGACATGCGCCCTATAAGGGATGTTACACCTCTTATGCACGAGCCCCAGCTTTTTGAGATTTTGAAAATGGATAAAAGACGTGGCAACATTGTTGTTTCTCGTCGTGCTGTTTTGGAAGAGTCTCGTGCTGAACAACGTTCTGAAATAGTTCAGAAACTTGAAGAAGGGCAGATAATTGAAGGTATCGTAAAGAATATTACGGATTATGGTGCATTTGTAGATTTGTCTGGAGTCGATGGTTTATTGCATGTTACTGATATAGCATGGCATCGTATTCAGCATCCTTCTAAGGTTTTGAGTATAGGTCAACAGGTAAAGGTAAAGATCATACGAATAAATCAGGATACCCATAGAATATCTCTTGGGATGAAACAACTAGAGAAGAATCCTTGGGATGACATCAAAGATAGATATGTTGAAGAAAGTAAAGTTTCGGGTATTGTTACGAATATTACAGATTATGGAGCGTTCGTTGAATTAGAGGCTGGTATTGAAGGATTGGCTCATATTTCTGAAATATCATGGACTAAAAAGAACATTCATCCTAGTAAGATTCTTTCTGTTGGACAAAAGATAGAAGTTGTTATTTTAGAGGTTAATCCTGTCAGGAAACGTATTTCTCTGGGATTAAAACAAGCTCTTGTTAATCCGTGGGAGGCTTTTTATAAAAGTCATCCACCTGGTACAGAAGTTGAAGGTGAAATTAAGAATAAAACTGAGTTTGGGTTGTTTATTGGTTTAGACGATAATTTAGATGGTATGGTACATCTTTCTGATCTTGATTGGAAGCGTCCAGGAGAAAAAGTTATTGGTGAGTATTCCAAAGGAGATGTGGTCAAGGCTGTTGTTCTAGATGTCGATGTTGAAAAAGAGCGTATATCTTTAGGGGTGAAACAACTTAGTGGTTCTGCTCCAGATATTACTGATTCTATTAGTAATTTAAGGAAGAATGCCGTTGTATCTTGTGAAGTAGTTGCTGTTAATGAAGGTGGTATAGAAGTTTCCCTTATTGATTATAAGGGTGTCAATTCCTTTATACGTCGTTCTGATTTATCTCGTGATCGTGTAGATCAGGATCCAGGACGTTTTTCCAAAGGACAAATAGTAGATGCTCGCGTTGTAAACGTTTCTAAGAAAGATAGCAAGGTATCTTTATCTATAAAAGCTTTAGAAATAGCAGAGGAAAGAGGTGCTATTGCTCAATTTGGTTCTTCTGATTCAGGTGCTTCTCTAGGTGATATATTAGGTATAGCTTTCAAGAATCGTAATGCTGACTCCGAAGATTCTAAAGATGATTAAGAAACCATTTTCGTAGCAGATTTATGTTGATTAGAAGGTTTTTTGTGGGTGTTAATGTTAATATTAAAGTAGTCGCTTTCTCTATATGAGTTTAGGTCTCTTTCAATAATAGGACAGATGGCCGAGTGGTCTAAGGTGCACGCCTGGAACGCGTGTATATGTGAAAGCGTATCGAGGGTTCGAATCCCTCTCTGTCCGCCAATATACCGTAAAATCAATAGTTTAGACCCAAAGTAAGACCAAACTTAAGATATGAAGAATCAAAGGGTTACGAAACGCTGGGTCCTACCTTTTATACATTATCCGCTATCATCTTAGCGGTTTTATAAGCTAGTTTTTTGGCATTGACTTCTCTTGTGTATAACTCTGCCATGTCTGTTTTTGACCATCCATACATAGCCATAAGTTCATGCGGGCTAGCCCCCGCATTAGCTGCTATCGTTGCTCCCGCTTTTCTTAATCCATGTGCTCTGCATTTATCTGGTAACCCCGCTTCTTTGCATCTATCTCTAAACCAATTGCCGAAAGATCCTGAAGAAGAAAAAGGCTTCCCATGGGCTGTAAGCAAAAAAGTTTTACCATCTTTACCGACCGCATCTAGGCACTTTTGCAATGATTTAAAAATAGGAATATGAACCATTTTTCCTGTTTTTTGCGTGCGAATGGATAAAACGCTGTTAGCTACATTACTTTTCCCAATTCTTATAACATCACATCTACGTAATCCTAGAAATAACATCAATTCTAATGCTAATCTTGCTCTTGTATTGATCGGATAAAATTGGCGGTAGATTTCGACCTGATCAACTGTCCATGTATGATTCCTGTTGTGCGTATGGAAGGTCGTTGTACCCCTATAATAGGATTTGTTTTAATGAATTCACACGTTTCAGCCCATCGGAATATAGGAGAAATAGCTTTTAAAAACGATATAGCCACTGAGGGCTTATTTGATCTTCGATCTATTGCGTTTTGCATATGTCTACGTGTTATTTTTGCAAAAGGTATATCCCCCGAATCTTTAATAATATGATAGAAGATATTATCCCTAACTTTTTTAGTGTTAGGATTTAACGATTGGAAATGCCCACTTAACCTATATTGATTAATAAGCCATTCAAGCGTACCTTGCTTATTATCACTCCTTTTGCTCTTCAAACGACCCGCAAGAGCATCTGCGTACGCCTCCATAAACTCTTTAGTTCCGTAAATGTCAGGAAGTCGTATTCGTTTACCTTCTTTTTTAAATACCATACTTTCCTCCCATGTCTTGTCGTTTCATGGGACAGATAAGGATACCGCCGTCTTTCCATAGTCAAATTTGAAAATCTTGATATGGATCAAGTGGCTCGGAGGGATACATATCTCCCTTTGAATCAAACTCAGGGTATATGCGTAGGCATCTTCCATCTTCGGTAAACTCAATCATGACGTTTTTTTCACGGGCAACCATGGCTAATTTATTAATATCTTTTTTGCTAATACCCATATCATTTCCTCTTTTTTTGATTAACAATGTCTCTAATCTGACAGAGTTGTTGACAAGAAGATGTTAGATCTTCATTGATAATTTTGAAGGTATACCCTCTATTTTTCCC
>NZ_JAAEJX010000014.1:0-28743 GCF_036858155.1 Candidatus Liberibacter brunswickensis
CCACGTTTCCCTCGAAATAAAGGTCGGTGAATGTTTAGATCAAATGGACAAAGATCACAGTATTCTAATATCGCTTCTCTTATAGACGGTAAAATTGGTATTAATCTGGTTTTATTTCCTTTTCCTTGAATACGTAAAGTATATTGATCTTCGGTTATATTGTAAGGTGTTAAAGATAATGCTTCCGAAATACGTAATCCACATCCGTATAATAAGTATAAGATAGCTAAATTACGAGCATTAATCCATTTAACATCATTATCATGAAAATTTTTATCTAAAAGACTTAAAGCTTGTTTTTCATTTAGTGAACGAGGTAAAGAATTATCTTTTTTAAGATTTCTCATGTTTATAATATTCGATTCAGTCTTTATTTTATTTTTTTTAAGGTATTTTAGAAAAGATTTAATTCCCGAAAGTCTTCTTTTTAAAGATCTGTTTCCTATTTTTTGATTACGACGTTCGGAAATAAAAGCACGAATATCAGAATAAGATAATTGGCTAATAGTTTTAAAGTTTATCTTTTCTTCAGTGTATGATGCCATAAAAATTAGAAACTGACGTGTATCACATTCGTAAGATTGTATTGTTAACTTTGATAGACCATGTTCATTTTCTAGACTATTAAGCCATTTTTGGCGTTCTTTCAATAGTTTTAAAGTGATAATTTCATTAAGATTATACTCTATCATAGAGGAATCCTTTTAAAAACACTAATTATTCTCCATAAAGTACTGTCATTTAATAATGTAAAATATTTTTTTGTTTTTTTCCAAAAGATTTGAAGTATTATTTCTTTCGTAAAATTATCTGGAACTGGATCAAAGCCATATGATCCGATAGGGTTACATCTTGTAAGTCGACATAAAGTCAGATAGCATCCTATGAATAATCCATGACGAGCAATAGCTTCGTATCCATATTCGGAACACGTAGGAAAATATCGACAAGATTTTCCAAATATACTAGATAATGTGAGTTGATAAATGCGAATTATTCCTATACCGATTAAACGTCCAGGAGTTTTAGCAATTTTACCATTCCAATTACGTGATTTTGTAATATTACTTCTAGACAAGAAAAATCCTTTTTATAGTTAGATTATATAATTGAAAAAATTAATTTTAATTAAATATTTTTTACTAAATATTACATGAAAAAATTTATATTCGAAATATTTAAACAAAATATTTCTCTAAAAAAAATATGATTGTCTATTTTGTATTCTTAGAGTTAATATGCAACTGTATTTAATAGTTTAAATAAAAACAGTTTACTGAGTGTTTTTGATATATTTTAAATATCAAAATATTTATTTTTTTTAAGGATTGGAGTTCCCTTTTAATATGAAATGTAACAAGCCAACTTTTGAAGAAGCTAAAGAAGCAATACGGGTTATTTTACGTTGGATTGGTGATGATCCAGATCGTGAAGGTCTTAAGGATACTCCAGAACGTGTTATTAAATCATATAAAGAGATTTTCGCAGGTTATGAACAGGGTCTTATAATTCAAGATCAATCACGTTTTCATTTTGGAGAAGTATCAAATTATAAGGATATGATTATAATGAAAGACATATCTTTTTTTTCTTATTGTGAACATCATATTTTGCCTATTTGGGGGAAAATACATCTTGCATATATTCCTAAAAAAAATGTTATTGGTTTATCAAAATTGATACGTATTTTAGAAATTTATTCTCGGCGTTTGCAAATACAAGAACGATTAACTATGCAAATTGCATCTGCTATAGAAAATATCACTGATTCTAAGGGGGTAGCTGTTTTTATTGAAGGACAACATATGTGTATGTCTATGAGAGGCATTAAACGGGATGGTTTAAATACAGTGACGACATCTTTTACAGGTGAGTTCAGTCGGGATCAAAAAAACAAAGATTTTTTTCTTAAAGCTATTAATAATCACCGTTATTAGGTTTTTTATTTTATCTAATAATTTTTTCAAATTAATTAATATATTGATTGGTATTACTTATATTGTTATTTGATTTATAAAATACTTCTCATTATTAATATAAAACTTTTTTCTTTATAAAATATAAGAACATTATTTGATAAAAATATAATATTCTCAAAATCCAAAGATATTTTATAATCAATACTCAATTGGATAACTTGATTACGGAATAAAACCAAATAAATATGGTTTTATTTACAAGTTATCATTATATGGGAAGGCATATCTTATTTGCATTATTTTACTTTTTAATAAATTAAAATAAATTTTTTCTTTATTGTATAATTAAATTTATAATTCAAAATAAGTGACAAATATCTTGTTCTTATATAATATAATTCACTATTTTATTGACTATAATATCTAGTATTTAATTAGTAGGAATAATAAATATAATTATTATTTTCATCATCTAAAAGTTAAGACTTATATATAATAAAATACTTTAAAAACAAGTAATTACAATTATTATAATGGTATTATATAATAATATGAAATTTGTAATAAATAAATTATTATTCTGAAATAATATATTATTAATGTATAAAGTATATACTTTCAAAGTAATTTTAGATGATCAGAGAATTTTATCATGTATCGAGGAATCCATAATTTACAATTTATAGATCAGCGTGCATTTCAACGTATTAAAGTGGATCTTAAAGGTCGTTTTATCTTGTTTGATGGTTCAGAATATGACTGCACTATAAAAGAGATATCTACAGGAGGACTTTATATAGCTTGTGATGTTCCTATTATTCTTGTTGGGAAACGATTTATTGTTTTTATTGATAAGATAGGAAGGATTGATGGTAAGGTTTTAAGTTTTGATAATAAAAGAAATTATGAAGTAAGAATTTTAGGTTCCGAAGATAAAAAAAGGAAACTAGCGAATAAGCTTGTATTGCTTGCTAATAAAGATTTTTTTATGTCTTGAAGATTGTTTGAGTACATAATCGTATGATTTCTCGAGACGTTGAAGCTCAGTTAGTTCTAAATGATAACACCAGACATTATTGTAATGTAATAGAAATATCAGAATCAGGATTTTCTATTGGTGTAGATTTGCTGAGAAAATTATTTTCTAAAGTTTTTTTAAATGGTATTCTAGGTCGTGTTGTTAGAAATTTCCCTGGAGGAATAGCATTATAATTTTCTTCTATTCAATAATCAAAAGCATTAGATTGTTTTTATAAATAATTTTGTATTTATTATTTTGCAGATATATAAATTTTGTTTTTATGTACAATTAAACATTTTTTTTAACAAATGTAATTCACGAGTATTATGACTTTAAAACTATATTTTATTGTTGTTCAATTGACTGTTTTCATGTTTTTTAATAGATTAATTGGTAATTATTGATTATTTCATAAATATTGATACAATTCCTTTCTTTAAATGCAAAAATATTTCCAATAGGGGTTTGTAATGTCGCGAGTTATTAAAGATAATGGCGGTATAGCATTAACATTTGATGATGTTTTATTACGACCAGAGTTTTCTAATGTTTTACCAGGAGATATTGATATATCTACTCAAATAGCTGAGGGCTTTACATTGAATTTGCCTATCATGTCAGCTGCTATGGATCAGGTAACAGACTCTCGTCTTGCTATAGCAATGGCACAAGCAGGTGGCTTAGGTGTTATACATAGAAATTTTTCTCCTTCTGAGCAAGTTTCTCAAGTACATCAAGTCAAAAAATTTGAAAGTGGGATGGTTGTTAATCCTGTGACGATTTCTCCTTGCTCTAATTTATCAGATGCACTCTATTTAATGAAGAGATATAGTATATCAGGAATTCCTGTTGTAGAATCTGATTTTGGAAAATTAGTCGGTATATTGACTAATAGAGACGTACGTTTTGCTTCTAATAATCAGCAAGCAGTAGGTGAGTTGATGACTAAAGATTTAATTACTGTTAAAAAAACAGTAAGTCTAGAGGATGCAAAGGCGCTTCTTCATAAACATAGAATTGAAAAATTACTCGTTGTTGATGATAATGGCTGTTGTATAGGATTGATAACTGTAAAAGATATAGAAAGATCACGGCTTAATCCAAATGCAACGAAAGATATTGAAGGTCGTTTGCGAGTTGCTGCTGCTGTTTCTGTAGCAAAGGATGTTGAAGATCGTGTAGGTCCGCTTGTAGATGTAGGAGTTGATTTGGTAGTTGTTGATACTGCTCATGGACACTCTCAAAAAGTTTTAGATGCAGTAGTAAAAATTAAGAAAAATTTTCCTTCTTTATTGGTTATGGCAGGAAATGTTGCTACTGCTGAAGGTGCGCTAGCATTGATTAATGCAGGAGCTGATATTATAAAAGTTGGCATAGGACCTGGATCAATTTGTACAACTAGGATTGTAACAGGAGTTGGTTTTCCACAGCTTTCTGCTATTATGGATGTTGTTGAAGTAGCAAAGCGTGCGGGTATTGCTGTTATTGCTGATGGAGGAATTAGATTTTCTGGTGATATTGCTAAAGCAATTGCTGCAGGTTCTTCCTGTGTAATGATAGGATCCTTACTTGCAGGGACTGATGAGAGTCCAGGTGATATTTTTTTCTACAAAGGAAGATCTTTTAAATCTTATAGAGGAATGGGATCTGTTGCTGCCATGGCTAGTGGGTCTTCTGCTCGTTATTCTCAAGACGAAGTAACTGATGTGTTAAAATTAGTTCCAGAAGGAATAGAAGGTCGAGTGCCTTATAAAGGCTCTGTAGCATCTGTTCTACATCAGATGTCAGGGGGTCTAAAATCATCCATGGGTTATTTAGGAGCTTCGAATGTAGAAGAATTTCAGAGAAAAGCAAATTTTATTCGTGTTTCTGTTGCTAGTGTGCGTGAATCGCATGTTCATGATGTAAATATTACTAGAGAAAGCCCTAATTATTCTGAGACTATGTAAATCTTGTTTTTCAAGTGAAGTACACTTTTATTTTAGTATATGTATTTAAATTTATTTCTAATGGTATCTTCTAACTATTTGATTTCACATACTTTTCTTATTTATTAGGTTCGGATTTATTAGATTCTATCACCGAAGAAAAAGCATCTAAGTTTTGATCCCTAAATGGATACGTTCCGCTCTGTTAGTATAAATTTCTACTTTTTATACAGTATTATAACCATAGTTTGCCATCGATTAATGAGTTTTTTATCCAACTTCCGCCGAAAAAGAAGAAACTATCAAATTAATAGAAAAGTTAGGTAGCTTTCGTATTGATAATAGGTAAAAAGCATAGATATGATTGATGGTCTTTAAACTTAAGAGAATAGCAATGGATATGAATATCATATTATTAGTAAGTGCTGTGATCGACGCACATATCCAATCTATTATTGTTGCTTTATCTTCAGTTCCCGATCATGCTTTTTGGGCTTCTTATGAGCCATTGCGTAAAAAGTTGGAACAGCAAAAGGGATTGATTGAGCTAATTCGTAATGAGTCTATAGAGAATACTTATACGGAAGTTGAGTCGTATACTAAAGATTTGGAAGATAGATTTAAAACAGGCTGTAGACGCTCATAAGAAGAATAATTTTGATCTTTTTCATTTCCACATAGACAAGTTTAATTCTATGGTTAACTCAGTACAGGATGTCTTAGCTCAATTGGAGAAGATTGCTAGCAATATTAGCTTTTTATCGGGTAAAGGAACTGTTCTATTATATAAACTAAGTGATTTAAAAAATGATATTTATGAAATATAACATAAACAACATCAGGAGCAAGAATACTTAATAAACAATCAGCTAAGAGTGGAAGAGTATTTTAGAGTTTTTTATAATTTAATAGGAAATTCTCTAATATTTTTAAATGAGGCAAATAAGCAGCTTGATCAAGGATATTATAAATATGCGAGGTTTCTTATACTTAAAGGTATGCAATTTAAGAGGAGAGCTAGTTTATACTCTGAAGCTTTTATTCACCATTATTGTAATTATGAATATATAAAAGATCATCCGTTAGAAGGTGCTATACTTACGGATAAGATTAATAATATCGATAGTATAGATTCTGAGTATACGACTTTACTAGACAAGGTCAGATCACGAGTTTGTTCGTTAAATCCTTTAGTACTTAAAGATCGTTTAAAATCAATAGAGCAAAATCTTGAGGATTCTAATATTTTATGTGACCAAATCAGTAAAGAAATAGGGGAATATTTAAAATATCTAGAGCGTAAACCTGCTGTTAAATCTTCTTCTATCCTTTCATTACGCTAATCTATAGTAAAATAAGGGTATATCTGAAATTTTAAATGTTTTAACAACGATCAAAGGTATAGAGTTCATTCATTCAAATATTTGGAGGAATAGCTACTGCACTGGGATCTATATTTTGCTTTTTTCAGAGCATAAAAGGATGTTTAAAAAACATGATATCGTCTTTATATAGCTAGTAGAATATTCAGGTTTTTACTTCTTTTTATCTTTTCTATTTTTTAGAAGGTATTGGAAAGTGTATTTGAATATTTTATGCGGAAATAGTTGTTGGAATACGAAAATATACAGATTGAATTAGCCAAATTTAATCTTGAATTAGCGATGATAGAGAGTACTTAACAACTTTATTTAGAAAGGATTAAATATAATATTGAAAAGCTTGAAGCAGATAAACTTATAAGATCAGCTCGTGCAAAATATGAAAAAAAGAAGAAAAATGTTAAATGGATTGATGATCTTATTACTTTAATTAGGCTGTTTACGATTTTTACTGGGTTATGTTCTATCCTTCATTAGCAGTTTATCTGATAACAACGGGTATTCATCCATATATTATCCTATAACGTATTTTGTTCCTTATACTATATAGATTATTTCTTGCATTTTAGGTTACATGTTTGTTGATAAAAACAATTCAAAATACAGAAAAGTATAAAACATTAAATAACTTCATAAATTTTTTGTGAATATGCATCCTTTTATTAAGGAAATTACAGCTCGTATAATTGGTATTTGGTTCGTTGACACATAATCATTAGAGAAAAGAAATTTAAGATCAATTAAACAAGAAATCCATTAACCAAAAGTATGTGTAAAAATCGAATATAATGGAAGAATACCAACGATATAGATCTAAAAATAGTATATAAATGTATAATATTTTAAAAATTTAATGAACATAGACAGCCCAGTAATCCATTAATGAACTAAAAACTAATAAAGAAATGATGACAATCAAGGCACTAAACAACATCTTTTGTAATTCACCAAGTTGACTTCTATCAATACAAGATAGGATTCCCCGAATGAGCGCTCCTAATAAAAAGGAAATCGCTAATCTTCTACCCACATCGATAATTATATGGAATATGACAACCAAAAATACTAAAGATGTACTACGCCAATTATGCCACCAATCTTTTTTCATAACTATCTCTCATTTAATAATGTACAAGATACAACATTTAGTTGCATTTATATGCAGTATTGATCTATTTGAGTCAAGAAACGGATGGCATTTAGTTACTAGTTAGTTAAAAATAAGTATAAAATTGTGGCAAAAAAGGTGCGGGCATCATAAAATAAACAACGTATAATCAATGCTATTAGGGTTAGGGAGCATCTAAGTCCTTGATTTTGATTCATAATAAAATTATTAAATTTATATATACCATAGTATGTTAATATTTTTTAATCGACTGAGATTGAAATTGAATTCTATTTATTTCTTGAGTTATTTTTTGTGCTAAAACGTCATCTGTTTTGTTTTGTATAAGTGAATCTAGAATAAAAGATTCTTTCCCTTCTCGAAAAGCGTTTAATGCTATTATGCGAGCGGTAATAATATATATTTTATTTTTTAATTCTTGATCTGAGATATCGTTTGATTTTTTAAATAATATTTTAGATGTTTCTTCTACTTGAAGACAAATATTGCGTACGATATCAGATTCTAAATTTTTTTTTTAGCAGAAAACAAGTATTTATCCTCGTGAGAAATTATTCTTTAAATCATACTACTTATTTTAAGCAAAATTAACAACATATCAATTCTCATATCAATTAGCATATAAATACTAATTTATAACTGCTAATTATATTCAAACAAGATAAATAAAGGTTTGAGAAAGATCAAAAGTCTTTATTGTAAATTAATTTTACACTCAATTACTAGTAAAATATTATTTTTTAAATAATCAACCTATATATGAATTTAAAAATATTATAACAATCAACTTAGTTGCAAATTATAATGATAATTGCAATTTTTTTGATTTTTTTCTTGATATGATTGTACTTTTTTATGTTAAAAAAATTATTTATCCACAAATAATGAAGATAACAAACACATTATAATAGGAAGATTTATTATTATACTTGGAATTGTCATAAGGTAGTATACAATACTTAGAATTGTTCCAAATTGATTGCTATACTTTACATATTTATAATTCAATCTAAATAAGGAAAAAATAATCTGTATAAGTAGCGGTATTTCGATGGAAATTTGATGAACTTTTGAGGAGAAAAATATCGGTGGCTAAAAATATTTATTTCAATCTTTCTTCAATTAATCTTGTTGCGTTGATGTGTAGTCGTATTTGTCATGATATTATTTCGCCGATAGGTGCAATTCATAATAGTTTGGAATTGTTAGATGAGGTTGGAGTTGAAGATGAAGCTATGCAACTTATTCGTTTAAGTAGTATGAATGCCATAATTCGTCTCAAGTTTATTAGGTTAGCTTTTGGTTATTCTGGATCCGTCCATTCTTCAGTTTGTTTAGAGGATATTAAACAGATTATTAAAGAATTCGTATCTATTGATAAGAGAGTGCAAGTATTTTGGAAAAGTGATGTAATAGATATATCTAGGGAAAAATCAAAACTTTTGCTTAATATTTTTATGGTAGCATATGCTTCTATTCCTAGGGGAGGAGTAGTTACAATATCTATTAATAATTCAAAAACAGATAATATTTTCTCTCTTAAAATAAATGGTAAGTCGGTGCGATTGCCTGAAAAATTCATTCAGATCATCAATGGGAATGAAGATATTCAAATTGATTCACATGACGTTCAATTTTATTATGCTGTATTATTAGCTAATGATAACAAAATGAAGATATTGTATGAGAATATCGATCATAGGAACGTTTCTCTATCTTTATTAGAAAAATATAAATAAATATATTTATAATTGTATATTATTTAATCGTAATTAGGTATTAATTTATAGTTTTTATGAGAGAATGATCAATATTCAAAATATCAAGGAATAATTTCATGAATAAACTTCTTTTGGTTGATTCTTCTCATATCGTTAGAAAAGTAGGTGGATATCTCTTTAGTGATTTTGGCTTTTCAGTATTTGAAGCTTCTGATGTACATGGGGCACGTGAATTTTGCAAAAAAGAGTCGTTGCCTGATTTTTTTGTGCTTGATGAATCTTTAGAAGGTATTTTAGATTTTATTTCTCATGTTCGAAAAATTCCTCTAAATACTAGTGTATTTATTTACTATCTTCTTTTTGAAGTGGATTTTGAAAAGATGATCGCTGGTGCTAAAGCTGGAGCAGATAGTTTTCTACTTAAACCATTTAACCGCGAAACTCTCCAGTTTGCCATGAGAGAATTGCCGCAGATTAAGAAATTGCAAGATAAAGATTAATTTTTTTGATTTAAAACGAACAATCATTTAAGTATAAAAAATACTGGCAGTACGATAAAGGAGAAAGGGTAATTTCTCCCTTATCCATAAGCCTATTATGACAATGCATCGTAATATTTACGCAGTTTCTAGATATTCGCATGCTTCGTCTCTTTCGCTTTCTCTCAACACATATCCACGTCCCCAGACTGTTTCGATGTAGTTTTTGCCTTCAGCTGCATTACTTAGTTTTTTACGCAACTTACAAATAAACACATCAATGATTTTTACTTCTGGTTCATCCATTCCATCATATAAATGATTTAGGAACATCTCTTTAGTAAGAGTCGTGTTTTTACGTAGAGAAAGCAATTCTATCATTTGGTATTCTTTTCCAGTAAGATGAATTCTATGTCCCTGAACTTCAACAGTTTTTGCATCAAGATTAACTACTAAATCTCCAGTAACTATAACCGACTGTGCATGACCTCTAGATCTACGTACGATTGCATGTATACGTGCTACAAGCTCATCTTTATTAAGAGGTTTACTTATATAGTCATCAGCTCCATATCCTAATCCTCGAACCTTGTCTTCTATACTAGACATGCCAGATAATATGCATACGGGAGTTGAAATTTTTGCCATCCGAAGAATACGCAAAACTTCGAATCCAGATATATCAGGAAGATTAAGATCTAATAGTATTATATCGTAATCGTAAAATTTACCAAGATCTACCCCATCTTCTCCTAAATTAGTAACATAGACATTAAAATTTTCTGACTTTAACATCAGCTCAATGCTATGAGCTAACGCGCTATCATCTTCAATCAGCAAAACTCGCATTAACAATCTCCCCATAATAATACAAATTTAAGGTTAATAGGAATAGAACTAAACTTTTATAATCGTCTTAATCACGATCACCAAAGAACGATCACCAAAGATAGATAAAATAAATAGGAAAGAGTAACTATTATATTACTTAATGATTTCCTGTAACATTCACTCAGCAAGATAGGAAAACCTATATTTTTACACTAAACGCCTATTTTTCTAAACTTTATCCATCTATGGTTAACAAGTCTACCTCCATTTAATTAAAAAGTATCTCGTTTACCACCTTTTAACGTTGATACCTTATTATTAACTATGCTCGTAAATGAAAGGTTACTATTTGTTAATTTAAGGGCGATAGTGTTCATTTTTTTTAATTTTTTACATTAATTTTTTAAAAATAGTGATTAATACAGTATTTTATTGGTGGAGTACAATATATTATGAGATTAAAAGAGCAAAAAACTAGTTTAAAAGAAGATTTTCAGCTTAATGATCAGAAATGCCAATTACAACAATTGCGAGCTACTATACTAGAATTTAGGAGAATAGTATCTGCTTTAGAAAGACAGATATCCATAGAGGAAAGAAAAGTTGGTATTTATGACAAAAGTCACTTTGCTTATCCTATTTTAGCTAAGTCTGCTCGACAAAGAGCTGATAACCTTCTTATTTCAATTAGAGATCTTTTGTTGCGACAAGAAATGCTAGAAGCTAATTTAGAAAATAAATCCAATGTCTGTAAATAATTGTATATAAAATAATTAATGAATCTATCTAAGATTGCATTATCTAAAATATTAATCAGAAATACCATTTCCGATTCCACTTAAGCTATTTAAAAAAAATACCTTTTTTATAATTTTCCTGTCAGTTTATATTTTCTTTAGTTTTGATGTGTTTTTTATTCTCGATACTTTTGTATTTGAGTTATGCGTAATCCTGCAAGACCATGTTGAACAATTGACGCTTGCCAAGATAGAAATTCTTCTACTGTAAGAGTGTAAATCTGACATGCTTCTTCAAGGCTTAGCAAACCACCTTGTACTGCAGCTACAACCTCTGCTTTTCTTCTTACTACCCAACGTCTCGTATTGGGAGGGGGTAGATTAGCTATAGTAAGAGGACTTCCGTCTGGACCTATTACATACTTCATATTAGACTGTATTTTTTCTGTCATCGTTAGTTTTATACTCACTTAAAGTTTAATAACTTTTGTGATTATAGTATATTAAATTTAATGAACATCTAATTTTCATGCCTTTAAAATGAATAAAATCATGAAAAAATACGTTTTTTTTGTTTTTTTTAGACTTTATTCGAATTTTAATTTTTTTTAAATATAAAATATTGTAAACAGTTTATTACTTTTTATATTATATTTTTATAAATTATTCTAAAAATAGACTATGATTTTAAAATTATTATAAAATTACACTTACTATAGTATTACTCAATAATATTGAGTTTTATATTTTTATATGATAGGTTAGCTAAAATTTTTAATTGTTGTTTATAACATAGGAAAGATAGGCGTAACCATTATGGTTTATTTTATTTGTAAAATTATTAATGTGATGACTTTCTAGCCATTCATTGTAGATTGCAAATGGTTGTTAATACTATGAAGTATTAATAGAAAATTGGATATAGAGCGTTGCTTAGAATTATTTTTCTTACGGTCTTGAATTTTATATATAATAAAGTGAGTTAACGTATCATGACAACATTTTTTTTAAAGTTAAATAAATACGATAGGATTTTATGTATTTTGGCGGCAATATATCCTATTGTTATCTTTTCGTTCTTTGGTGCTAGTAAAGCACAATATTACATAGGTAATATCGGAATTCGTATACTTATATATGTGATTATGGCTTGGGGGTTAAGTATTGTTGTTGGGAGTTTAGCATTATTAAGCCTTAATTCCGTCATTGCATATGCGGTAGGTGCATATTCCTATGTTATACTAGGTAGGTTCTATGGGATATCTCCAATTCTATTAGTACCTTTATCAGCTATTATTTCTGGTATTATTGGTATAGTTCTTGCTTTGCCTTCTCTTAGGTTTCGAGGTGATTATTTAGCAATTTTAACGTTGATTATGTCGGCAGTTTTTCATGATATTTTGATAAAATGGAAGGCAGTCACTAATGGAAAAGTTGGGCTCTATGTTTCTGATAGTATTTTGTTTCTTGGGGTAGATCTTAAATCACTTGTTGGTTTTTTTCGATATAATCCTTCAGGTGTTTTTTATAAGATATTTATGTACTACGTTTTGTTGCTTGTATGTTTCTTTTCAGTCTGGATAATTTTATGGTTGCGTCGTAAATCTATCAGTAATGCTTGGAGAACGATTAGAGATAATCAAAAAGCTTTTTTCTCATTTAATTCAGCAATTATTTTTGCCAAATTATCTGCATTTGCTGTAAGTTCTATGTTTGCAGGTATAGCAGGAGCTTTTTTGGTTGCATCAGGTTCAACTAGGATAGTATCTCCAGATATGTTTAAAATGTCTGAGAGTATAACAGTATTGTCTCTTGTTATTCTTGGAGGAATGACTTCTCTTTCTAAAATTGCTAGGACTGTAATAATTATCGTTGGTGGGATAGAAATTTTTTGTGGATCTAAATTATATTATTTAAATTCATTTTTAAAATTTGACTGTTCGTTTAGTTCACGTAGTACTGCTTTAATGATTGCATCGTTATTTTTAGTAATATTATTGAAATCCCATTCTTTACTTAAGTTGCGAAATCCTTCGCCTTTCACAGACCTTAGAAAGTAACTATGCTTGGATTATATATCTACTATTTAAGGTTATTTTTAAATTGTATTAGAAGCTTTCAATGCGTAAAATGTAACTTTTAGTTATGATCAAGGATATTTTATTCTATTGGTTTAATAACAAAATATTATAAATTTATTTTTGTTGTGTTTTTCTGATTGATTGCTTCATATTATTTTCTGGAAAATAGTTGCATGGTATAATAAAAGAATATATCTCTACATAGGTAGATAAGAAATTAATATGCAATGATTTCATGTATTGCAAAAGTATTAGTGTTTTTTGCATTACTTGGTGATTTTCTGCAAATTATTATTGTAAATAATATTTCGTTGTATCTTTACTTTGAATTCTATTCTACTTAGTCGTTGTTATGTCATATCTTTGTTTGAGTTTATGTGCTTGTTTTATGGTTTTTTTAATCTATAATACAATTGGTTAATTATTTGGTTGGGGTTTTTATATGCAAGTTATTGAAAAATTTTCAGAGGGATTAAAGAGAGAATTAGATGTGATTGTGCCTTCCAGTCAATTAACTGATATTTTTAATAATCGCATGGATGATATAAAAAATAGTGCTAATATTAAAGGTTTTCGTCCAGGAAAAGTTCCTATATCGCATATTAAATCAATATATGGAAAGTCTATCCTTTCTGAAGTTATTGATAAAATGATTAAAGATATTGTTCCTGAAGTTCTTTCTAAAAGAGATGAAAGGGCTGCTATGAGACCAAAAATTACCATTAATGAAGGAGAAGATGAAGTAACTCCTCGTTTAATGGATAAAGCTGCTGATCTAAAGTTAAACTTGTTATACGATGTACTTCCTAAGATTGAGATTTATCCTTTTGATGATTTGCAGATAACTATGGATGTTTGTCAAGTGGATGAGGCTGATATTGACAAACAGATTACTGATATTGCAAAAAATAATGTTTTATTTGAAATAAAAGAAAAACAAGCTGAAATTGGTGATAAAGTTAACATAGATTATACTGTATCTGTTGATGATGCTATAATCGAAAATTATTCTAAGAAGAACGTTCAGTTTATTGTAGGTTCTGACGATTTATTTTCAGAAACAACAGATATTTTAGTAGATCTTAAAGCTGGAGATAAAAAAAAAATAGATCGTTTTTTCCCAGAAAATCATTCTATGAAAGATTTGGCTGGTAAAAAAGTTGTTATGAATTTTTATATTAATTCGGTTTCATCTCCCCTTCCTGCAGTGGTGAATAATGATTTAGCTGTTAGATTAGGTTTTGAATCGGAAAAGGCTATGAGGGATTTATGTGCTCAAAAAATAAAACAACATTCTGAGTTAGCAATCAGACAAAGAGTTAAACGTCAGGTTCTAGATTATATAAGCAATAAGTATGTCTTTGATGTTCCAGAATCCCTCGTGGAAAATGAATATAATAGTATAGTACAGAGAATACGAGCCAGTATGAATTCTGCTGGTAAAAGCTCAGAAGATGCATATCCTATTAAGGAAGATGATGTTCAAGAGTATCGTATGTTAGCAAAACGTCGAGTTCTAACAGGTATTGTTTTAGGGACAATAGGTGAAAAAAATAGCATAGATGTTACAGAAGAAGAGATGCAATCGGCTTTATATCAACAGTTAAGTCGTTTTCCTGGTCACGAGAAGAAAATGCTTGAGTATTATCAAAAATCTCCTAATGCTATTGCTGAATTGAGAGCTCCAATTTTTGAAGAAAAAGTCGTTGATTTTATAATAAAAAATGCACAGATCGTAGATAGAAAAGTTACTTTAGATCAGTTATTTGAAGAATCTAGTAAATCTTCTGAAGAAGATTCATCTGATGAAAATTAATATATTAAATCTTACTCATAATAAAACATTACTTCAAATTTCTTGATTGTTGTACAAATGATATAATAAAAATGTTTTTAATATATTTATTATTCGGGGAACATTTAACTGGTTAAATTTTATAATTTTAATTTAACAGGAATTAGTTATATTTTAGAGAGTAATCATGTTGGTATATTCTTATGCTTTTTTCAAAGGTATTATCCATTGCTTTTGTATCTAAAAAGAAAATATGCCCATATAGTATAGAAAGTTGGCTACGTGCTTTTTTTTCTGGATATTTAGCAATAAAGTTTAGATAAAGAGAAGAAGCTAATCCAGTTCTATCAGCTCCAGCCTTACAATGTATTAAAAGAGGTTTTGGAGCAGTTGCAAGAATAGAAATAAGTTGTTCAATTTCTTTGCTATTCAATTCCTTGTGGGCAGACATAGGAAAATCTATCAATTTTATTCCTAGATTTTTTGTAGTATCTCTTTCTTCCTGGTACCAAGGCGCATGATCGTTTTTACCACGTAGATTAAGAATAGACTTTAGGCCATATTCTGTGTGAAGATATTTTATAAATACTCCGTTAGGCTGTGCAGAACGATATACTGTATTTGGTATCATTACATGAAAGTTTTGAGTGCAAGAAGTAATTGTAAAACAAAATATTCCTAATGAAATAGGAAATAAAACTACTAATAGAAAGGTTATTTTTAAAAAAGAACGTATACTTTTTTTCATTTTTCTGATTTTCATCATATGATGCGCAATCCTTTAAAGCTAATAAAGTTATCTTTTCCAACAATGATATGATCGTGAACGGTAATGTTTAGGGGGCTAAGGGCTGCCATAACATTATGGGTCATATTGATGTCAGCTTTTGATGGATTAGGATTGCCACTAGGATGATTGTGTACTAATACTATAGATGTTGCAGAAAGCTCTAAACATCTTTGGACAATTTCACGAATATACACAGGTACGTGATCTATAGTTCCTTGGCTCTGAACTTCGTCAGCAATTAATACATTGTGTTTATTAAGAAATAATATTCGTAATTGTTCACGTTCTTCATGGGATAATGTTGTTTTACAATAATCAAGTAGAACTGACCAAGAACTAAGAATTTCTTTATTTATTAATTTGCTTTTTAAAATTCTTTGTGATGCAACTGATATTAATTTTAGTTCAAGTGCGACTCTTTTACCAATTCCTTTGATTTCTTGCAAAAGATGCAACGGAGCTCCGAATACACCACCTAATGTTACGAAGCGTTTTAAAAGCGCTTTGGAAATAGACTTTGTGTCTTTGCGAGGAATAAGTCTAAACAGGATTAATTCCAATATTTCATAATCTTCCAATGCGTTGTCTCCTTTATTAAGAAATCGATCTCGCAGGCGACTACGATGTCCAATATAATCTAAAGGGGGATCTTTTGAAGAGAGTTTATTCATTAGGAAATCTTTCAATTATAAAATTTATTGAATAGGAGTAATTCCTGGACTTCCTAAGTTATTTGGAGATAATGTAAGAATTTCGCATCCTTCTTTAGTGATTCCGACTGTATGTTCATATTGGGCAGACAAAGATTGATCGCGTGTGACCGCAGTCCATCCATCTGATAGCACTTTGACAGATGCTACTCCTATATTTAGCATTGGTTCAATGGTAAAAACCATTCCTTCTTGAAATATTTCTTCAGAAGGAAAACGTGGATCGTAGAAATGTAGTATTTCGGGTTTTTCGTGAAAACATCTCCCTACACCATGTCCGCAAAAAATTTCAACAACAGAGTAGTGTTGACTATGGGCGTATTTCTGTATTGCTTTGCCAATTTCGTCGATTCTATCGTTTAATTTAACTGCTTTAATGCCTCGATAAAGAGATTCGTAAGTAACTTGGAGTAGCCTTTCTGCTGCTCTTTTGATTTTTCCTATTGGATACATACGACTACTATCACCATGCCAACCATCTATAATATAGGTAACATCTACATTTATAATATCCCCATCGCGTAGTGGTTTATCAGATGGTATTCCATGGCATACAACATGATTTATAGATGTACAACATGCTTTTCTGTAACCGCGATAATTAATAGTAGCGGGGATTGCGTTATTTTCCATTCCAAACTTAAGAACAAAGTCATTTATTTGATTGGTAGTTGTTCCTGGTTTTATAATCTCTGTCAGAGAATCAAGACAACAAGCAACAACTTTACATGCTTTGCGTATACCTTGAATTTCTTCTGGGGTGTATATTTTGATAGAATTCGATTTTTTAAATGAAGAGGGTAGCATAAATTCTATTGTCCATCATGAAAAGATTAAAAAAAGTTTCCTTATATCAATTATATTACTTCTTATATTGTAGATTTTTAGTACTATTAATATTTTACTCTCAAATATAGCGAAAATGTATTTTATTTATGGTCAAAAAAACATGTTAGAACAGTAATTTTATTTCGTTAGCATCCATAAAATTTCATCTATAATAGAAAGAGATTATTCCTTTTTCAAGAAAAGAATATTACAAAAACTAAATGATAATATATGAAAACTTCTCGTTCTTTTATAAAAATAAAAATCAACTGATACCCTATCATGTATGTTAATCTCTATCAAGATGATTGCATTTTTATTAATATTTATACTTATTATTATTGCTTATTTTATACTAGTAACAGGCTTAGAATATATACATGTTTTTTTTAAAGATATGATGGGTATTTCGGTATATTTATAAAAACATAAAGATGAAAATGAACAAATATATGGTGAAATATTACGGAGCAAATATCTCTATAAATAATTGAGATTATGATGATATATCATATAGGCATTTTGCAATATGAGAAGAGAGATGATATGAATAATTGATTGATGAATATTTTAATTATAAAAATTGTATTATCATTAATTCATACTAATTAAAAAAAATATTTAGAAGCAGCGACATATAATATTCTACGTTTATAGATAATCATTTTATTTTATATTTTCTGTGGGATTTTCATTGAAGTATTATTATAGGTTAATAGAATGGCAGATGTTTTAAAAATTGGTGTTGCAGGACTTGGAACAGTAGGATCTGCTTTGATTAGGATGATTCAAAAACATGAGGAAAAATTAAAAGATATAAATCATAATTCAGTAATTATTTCTGCAGTTAGTGCTCGTGATAAAAATATTGATAGGGGTATAGATTTACTAAATATTGAATGGTTTGATGATCCTATAGTAATGGCTAGTAAGGCAAATATTGATGTCTTTGTTGAGCTTATTGGCGGAGAAAGTTATCCTGCTTATGATGCTGTTAATATTGCTTTAACGAGAGGAATCCATGTAGTTACTGCAAATAAGGCTTTGATAGCACGTTATGGTAATGATTTATCTTTATTAGCTCAAAAAAATAAAACAACCCTCAATTTTGAAGCTGCTGTAGCTGGTGGTATACCTGTCATTAAAGTTTTAAAAGATTTTGTAAAATATAACGATATTAAAAGTATTTATGGGATTATGAATGGTACTTCTAATTATATTCTATCAAATATGAATAATTTGGAATTGTCTTTTCAAGACTGTTTAGAACAAGCAAAAAAATGTGGTTATGCGGAAGATAATTATGAATTTGATATAAATGGAGTAGATTCTGCTCATAAAATAGCAATTCTATCTTCAATAGCTTTTGGTATAAGTACGTCTTTCGATGGAGTATACTGTGAGGGTATTTCTAATATTACTCTTGAAGATGTTAGGGGTGCTGCAGACTTTGGTTACTGTATTAAACTTTTAGCAATGGCTAAGCGTCAAGGGAATGGGATTATAAGATTTGTATATCCTGTTCTTTTAAAATCTGATTCTACCATGGCTTTAGTGGATGGTATTACTAATGCAGTTATTATTGAAACAGATGGATTAGGAAAATTAACAATGGTAGGTCCTGGCGCTGGTGGAAATCCAACTGCATCTTCTGTGTTAGGGGATATTTGTAATATTGATAAAATTAATAATATCGATAAGTCGGTATCTTTGGCTTTGGGTAATATTAATTCTACTTTTAGTACTATTGACTGCAATAATATTTATGAACAAGAAAGAGAATATTTTATTCGTCTTAAGATATGCAATTATGAAGGTGTTTTAGATCAAATATTCTCTCAAATATCAAGTTTTAATATTTCTTTGCGGTTATCTACTTGTCCGCATCAAGGGGAAAATTTTAAAGAGTGTTCAGTCTTTATGATAACTCATAAGGTTTCAGGTACATTGATTTATAATGCAATTAAATATTTTAATGAGAAAAATGATGTTATTAGGAATTATTGTGTGATTTGTATTGAGGATCTTTAGTTAAAATTATACCTCAACGAAAATTAAGTAGTATTTTCAATATGTTTGTTTTTCTTATAAAAAAAATAATATTTAAATGATTATCATCAAGAAGATGAATTTTTGTGCATTTTAAATAAGTATTGCATGTATTCTTCAGTATCATTCTGTTTTTCCCTCTTGTTTTAAAGAAATATGAAGATACATTTTAAATCTGTTCATTATGGTTTTCGTAAAACCAGTATTGTTTATGTGGATAATTTATAATGTTTTGTTGTAATTATAGGAAATAGTCATGAATGATCAGTCTTTTTTAGGAGTGGACTATTCTGTTTCTGGATTTCGATGGGTATCTTTATTGGGACAGAAAGAAATTAATCATGCTATTGCTATTACTCAAAAATATGAAATTCCTGATATAGTTGCCCGTGTTTTAGTTAATAGAAATGTTCCCATTGATTGTGCTAAAGACTTTCTAAATCCATCTATACGTTTTCTCATGCCTGATCCCTTAAATTTAACCGATTGTGATAAAGCAGCGCGTCGGATTGTTCAGGCAATTTATAATTCTGAAAAGATTGCAGTTTTTGGTGACTATGATGTAGATGGGGCTACGTCAGTAGCGTTAATAATGAGATTCCTTGCATATTATGGCGTTCATTCTGATATGTATATACCAGATCGTATTACAGATGGATATGGTCCAAATTCTTCTATCATGGAAAAATTCATAAATGAGGGAGCTCAATTGATTATTACAGTAGATTGTGGCTCTACAAGTTATGATGCTTTACAATATGCTGCTAATAAAGGTATCGATGTAGTTGTTATTGATCATCATCAAGTAAAAGATGAAGAAATTCCTGCTTATGCATTGGTAAATCCAAATCGTTCAGATGATTTATCTGGACAAGGTCATTTATGTGCTGCTGGCGTTATTTTTCTTGTATTAGTTTTGGTTTGTCGTATCCTGCGAGATGATAATAAAATTACTCTTAGATATTTTGATCTGTTGTCCTTATTAGATCTTGTAGCCCTTGCAACTGTATGTGACGTTGTTCCTTTGATCGGGTTAAATAGAGCCTATGTTGTAAAAGGATTAAAGGTTGCTCGTCTTCAATGTAATCCGGGATTAAAGGCTTTAATTGAACGCGTTAATATTTCTTCTCCAATAACATCTGAGAGTTTAGGATATACGATAGGTCCATGTATTAATGCTGGAGGACGTATAGGAGAATCAAGTCTTGGAAGTCGTTTATTGATTTCTGATGATCCACAAGAACTTGAAGCGCTTGCAATGAAACTAGATGTTCTAAATCAGAATCGTCGTTTGATGGAATCCACAATGTTAGAGCAGGCAGAATCAGAGGTTTTGTCTCAGTACGAAGATATTAAACAAGCTTCTATTATTGTAGTGGCGGGAGATAGATGGCATCCTGGTATTGTGGGATTGCTAGCTTCTCGTTTGAGAGAAAAGTTTGATCGACCATCTTTTGTGATTTCTTTTGAAGATGATGGAAAAGGTATTGGTTCAGGAAGATCTATTGAGGGTTTTGATATCGGTAAAATGGTATCTCTTGCAGTTTCAGAAGGTATTTTATTAAAAGGTGGAGGTCATGCTATGGCAGCTGGTTTGACCGTAGAGCGTGCAAATTTTAATAGATTGCGTGATTTTTTTCAAAAATGTGCACAGAGTAAGGTGCCTTATTTAGTTTCAACGCCAATTTTTAAGATAGATTGTGCTCTCAATGCTTCTGCTGTAAACATCTCACTGATTGATATGCTTGAATCTGCTGGGCCATATGGTGCAGGAAATCCAAATCCTATTTTTGCATTTCCTAATCATAAATTAAAAAGTATTCGTGTTGTTAAATTGTCTCACTTACAAATGAGATTTGAATCACAAGATTCAAAAACTTTGCAAGGGATTGCTTTTCGTGTTTACGGCACTCCTTTAGGTGAATTTTTAATGCAATCTCAAGGAAAGTGGATGAATGTTATAGGTCATTTGTGTAGTAATTATTGGAGGGGCAGTAAGATAATTCAATTGCGTGTATTAGACGCTTCTCCGATAGATAAGCACTTTTCATAAGCAATTCAATAAAAATTGACCTGAATTATTATGGTACGCCCTAGGGGAATCGAACCCCTCTTTCCAGAATGAAAATCTGACGTCCTAACCGATAGACGAAGGGCGCATAACCTTAAACAGTTCTTATAATAATAAAAAAATCTATAACGAATTCCTTGTATATTCAAAAAATAATGAAAATACAAGAATTCTCTCTTCACTTTTCGATTATTTATTATGGTTCTATAAAAAATATCGTTATTGATTGTGAAAAATTGTTCTTGTATAATTTTCATATCAAAAACATTGTAAAGAGCAATAGTGATCTTTTAAAAAATATATTTTAAAAATTAAAGCAAAAAAGACTATTACTTTAAGAATAATTGGCAATCTTGCCTATCGCTATGGATTTATTATTTAAATTTTTAAATGAATTTTATTATTGAGATATCTTCAAAATAAAATTTTATTATTTTAAAAATAATATAATATCTATGACTTTTACTTTTTTTATCGAAAAAGATTTTATCTATTCTATCGATAATCCAGCAAAACGTTTTTTAAATCTTGATACTTTTCCTCCATCGTCGTTAATTTTTTGTTTTCCACCAATCCAAGCAGAATGTGAGAGAGGATCAATACCAAGTTTCATGACAGCTCCTTCTGTTTTCCAAGTAGAGCGGGTTTGATATTGTGTTCCATCAGTCATAACTATTGTAATGAAGTGAGTTTCTGGATGAATATTTTTTTTCATGTTTTTCTCCTAGAATTCATTATTTAAAATATGATATAGTCTATATATTATAGATATTTTCAATATCATTTATAGTCTTTATTTAATATAACTCATACGACACTGAAATAATATAGCATAACATTAAATTATGCGGTAGTATTCTACTTATATAATTATCTAATAAATTATAAAAGATAAAATTTTTTATAATATGGTATACAGAAGAGCGTATGCATAATTTTGATAACACTATTTCTTTGTTTAGATTTCAAATATTATACCTTAAATACTGCTGGGGTTTCATATTAGGAGAATTATTAGCAATTTTTATTTATTCAGGAGTTTCTTTGTATATTCCTGTAATAAGCGCTAATATTTTAGGAAAAGGTGGTATTGATCCTCATCATTGGCTCATTTTTATGTCCTTGCTTATCCTTTTTATTATATCAAGCTCTATGCGTTACTATTTTGCTACAATGGTTGGTGAACGCATGATTTTATTTATGCAAAGAGATATTGTTGCAAAAATTATTAAATATTCTCCTTCTTTTTTTAACTCAAGGAGCCATGGAGAAATTTTTTCTACGCTAGTAAAAGATGCAGAGCGGATTAAAACCACAGTAGGAATCAGCATGTCAATTATATTGCGCAATTCTATGGTTGGGATTGGTGCTCTATATATGATGTTTTTGAGTAGCATATATCTTTCCTTGATTGTTGTAAGTATAGTTTGCATTGTATTATTTCTTTTTGTTATTTCTCTCAAATTTAAACGCAATAAAATAAATCACCATAGTACTAATGAAAAGAAGTTACTCGATATTTTCTCTGATATTATCAAATCTGTAATGGTTTTACAGTCATTTAATGCTGGGGAAAAAGCGATAAAACTTTATAATATGCAATCTCAAAATACATATAAAAGTTTTTTAAAAATCACACTAGTTCGCACATGTGTAGTATGTTTTGTTGTTTGTTCTCTATCTTTTAGCTTGTATGTTGTCTTTCTATTCGGAGCTCATTACATAATTATCTCCGGGATGTCGGGGGGAAAACTAGGTAAGTTTTTATATTATACATTTCTTTTTTTAGGAACAATAAGATCTTCTTCAGGATTTATTGGAGGAATATTACAAGCTATATCTTCATTACAACGGTTTCGTGACCTGATGGTATGTAAATTAGATATTGTCTCTCCAACTCCATATAAAACATTTTCTTCTCCAGTATTAGGTAGTATTTCTTTTAATAATGTTTCTTTTTTATATCCTGGAGAATCAAAAAGATCTGTCTTAAAAAATATTAATTTTACCGTTTTGCCAGGACAAACAATAGCATTGGTGGGAAATTCTGGTGCTGGAAAAACTAGTATATTTTCTTTAATATTGCGTTTCTATGATCCTTCTTCAGGAAATATAAAATTAGAAGGTATTGATCTTACTGACCTTTCATTAGAAGAAATTCGTCGATCTATTACTTGGGTTCCGCAAAATCCTATAATTATCAATGCATCCGTACATGATAATATTGCGATAGGATTACCTAATGCAAATCGTGAGGCAGTGCAAAATGCAGCAACCATTGCTCAAGCTCATGAATTTATAATTTGTATGGATAAAGGATATGATACAATCTTAGGGAATCATGCATTTAATTTGTCTGCAGGTCAAATTCAACGTATTGCTATTGCACGTGCTATTTTGAAAGATTCTCCAATTTTATTGCTAGATGAGATGGGATCGGCATTAGATATTAAAAGTGAACAAAAAATATTGAAAGTTTTGCGCGAGAAGAGAAAAGGTAAAACGACAATATTTGCATCTCATAGATTGTCTACTATCCAGAACGGAGATATTGTTTTTTTAATTAACAATCAAGTGATTGTAGAAAAGGGAATCCACGAAGACCTTCTTAAGGATTCAAGTTTATATGCTCGCTATCGTAGCGGAGTATTATGTCAATCAATTTAAATTAAGATACATATGTAATATAAATAAACTCTTGTTAATGAAATCTATTTTTCCATAAAGAAATGATATATAAAATACTTGCTTGATGGGATATTTCTTGTTTGTCTTACTAGACAATAAAAATTGTTACCTCTTTTTTAAGGATAATTTCCTTTTTAAAAAGATAACAACAAGATGATTTTGATTATAATAGATAAGGGATAAGTATTGTGGATAAGAGTAAGGCATTAGACGCGGCGTTGTTACAGATACAGCGTGTATATGGAAAAGGATCTATAATGCAACTTGGTTCTCAAAATAGTGTATTTGAGGGAATAGAAGTTGTTTCTAGTGGATCTTTAGGATTGGATATTGCCTTGGGTATTGGTGGTTTTCCAAAAGGACGTATTGTTGAGATTTATGGTCCAGAAAGCTCTGGAAAAACAACATTAGCTCTTCATACTATTGCACAGTCTCAAAAATCAGGAGGAACTTGTGCTTTTATAGATGCAGAACATGCACTTGATTCTATTTATGCGAGAAAACTAGGAGTTGATTTAAAGAGTTTGCTTGTTTCTCAACCAGATACAGGTGAGCAAGCATTAGAAATAACTGATATGCTAGTACGATCAGGAGCAGTAGATATTATTGTTATAGATTCTGTCGCTGCTTTGACTCCTCGTGCTGAAATTGAAGGTGATATGGGTGAAAGTTTGCCGGGAATGCAGGCTCGTTTAATGAGTCAAGCACTACGTAAGCTTACTGCATCAATTTCTCGTTCTAAGTGTATTCTTATTTTTATTAATCAAATGAGAATGAAGATAGGTGTTATGTTTGGATCGCCTGAAACTACTACAGGTGGAAATGCTCTTAAATTTTATTCTTCTATTCGTTTGGATATTCGTCGTGTAGGCTCTATTAAAGAAAAAGATTCTATTATTGGCAATCAAACTCGAGTAAAGGTAGTAAAAAACAAAATGGCTTCTCCATTCAAACAAGTAGATTGTGATATTATGTATGGAGAGGGTATCTCTCGTTTTGGAGAATTGATCGATTTAGGTGTCAAAGCATCTATTGTAGAAAAATCTGGAGCTTGGTTTTCTTTTAAGGGACAACGTTTGGGTCAAGGGCGTGAAAATGCTAAAGTATTCTTACGAGAACATATTGATGTTGCTGATAATATAGAAAGTTTATTACGCCAAAATGCTGGATTAGTAGCAGAAAGCCTTTTACAGGAATCTGTCATTAATACGAAAGACGATACCGATAAAAACTAATAATTGAATTGTTAGATAATTTCTATCGATTAAAAGTTTTAAATTATGTAATTTTGTTGTACGTTAAGAATTGAAGGTTATTGCCTATGTTGTTATTCGGACGATATTTTTTTAATTTTTAAAAAAATGAACACGTTTTTTTACCTTCGTCTTCACTTGTTCCACAAAATTATCAGATAACAATTAATAAGTAAGTACTATTACATTGATATTGATTATAAGTTTTATATGACTTGTGTTTTGTTGCACAATAAAGATTAAAGGATAATAATAATATGAGTGATTTGAAGAATATTCGGACGACATTTATTGATTTTTTTAAAAAAAATGGACATAAAGTGTTACCATCTTCTTCACTTGTCCCGAAAAATGATCCGACATTGATGTTTACAAATTCAGGGATGGTGCAGTTTAAAAATATTTTTACTGGTCAAGAGAAACCTGTAGATAAAACGGTTACAACAGTGCAAAAATGCGTTCGTGCTGGTGGTAAGCACAATGATCTTGACAATGTTGGACGTACTACTCGTCACCATACTTTTTTTGAAATGTTGGGTAATTTTGCTTTTGGTGACTATTTTAAAGAAAAAGCTATTCAACTTGCTTGGGATTTATTGACAAAGGAATTTGATATTGATCGGCGTCTACTGTATGTAACAGTTTATGATGAAGATGAAGATGCCTTTAAACTTTGGAAAAAAATTTCTGGTTTATCTTCGGATAAAATTATTCGAATTACTACTAACGATAATTTTTGGTCAATGGCAGATATTGGTCCTTGTGGTCCTTGTTCGGAAATTTTTTTCGATCAGGGAGAAAATATTACAGGTGGATTGCCAGGATCTTCTGAGGAAGGAGAGCGTTACATTGAAATATGGAACCTCGTTTTTATGCAATTCGAACAAAAAAACAATAAAGAACGTTCTATTTTACCTAATATGTCCGTAGATACTGGGATGGGATTAGAAAGAATGTCATCTATTTTACAGGGAAAAATTGATAATTACGATATAGATCTTTTTAAAAATATTATTAAGGCTTCCGAACAGGTGACGGGTATTAAATATGAAGGAAATAATATATTTCATCATCGTGTTATAGCGGATCATCTTCGTTCATCTTCTTTTCTTATTGCAGATGGTGTGTTACCTACAAATGAAGGAAGAGGATATGTATTAAGGCGTATTATGCGTCGTGCTATGTGCCATTCTAGGTTGTTAGGGTATAAAGATGAATCCCTTATGACGCATCTTTTCCCTGTTCTTTGTATGGAGATGGGGGAGGCATATCCTGAATTAATGCAAGCAAAGTTGTTGATTGAAGAAACGTTTAGGCTAGAAGATATCCGATTTAGAAATACCCTTGATAAAGGTCTTGTTTTACTTGATGAAGCATCATCTAATCTAGGAAAAAATGATGTTCTAGATGGAGAAATCGCTTTTAAATTATACGATACTCATGGTCTTCCCGTTGATATTATTCAGGATATTTTATGGACACGTGGTTTTGGGGGGGTAGATATAGTATCATTTAATGAATTTTTAGAGAAACAAAGATCAAAAGCTAGAGCTCATTCTTTGGGTTTAGAAAAAAATACAACAGGAAAAATTTGGTATTATCTCAAGGAAAAATTCGGATCTACTCAGTTTGTAGGATATGATTTGCTTTATGGATCTAGGGTTGTCGTTGATGAAAATGATAAAATAATTGAATGTTCATCATCCCCAAAAACTCCTATAGATATTACTAAAGGTTTTTCATCTAAAGTTAAAGCTATTGTACAGAAAGACGAGATAGTAGAAAAAGCAATAGAAGGGCAAGAAGTTGAAGTAATATTTGAAAAAACGCTTTTTTATGCTGAATCTGGTGGTCAGGTATCTGATACTGGTATTGCTATTGGTGATGGGGTTAGTCTTAAAATTACTGATGTACAAAAAAAAGCAAATGGACTAATTTCTCACAGTGCTCGAGTTGAATCTGGTATATTACGAACAGATATGCCGATTGTTCTTACAATTAATTATGAAAATCGTCGTCAACTTAGTATTAATCATACGGCAACACATCTATTGCACCATGCTTTATGTACTGTTATTGGTTCTCATATTAATCAAAGCGGATCATGCGTTACTCATGAAGGATTGCGCTTTGATATAACACATTCAAAGCCTATTACTAATGAAGAGATTAGAGCAATTGAGGATAATGTTAATGATGTTATTGCGCAAGATCTTCCCGTTATCACGAGAAACGTGGATAAAAATCATGAAATAGTATCTGATGCTACTGCTCTAGTAGGTAAACAATATGGTGATAAAGTAAGAGTCGTTTCTGTTGAATATGGTGATGGAAAAGTACATTCTTCTGCATTATGTGGAGGAACACATGTTCGCTCTACAGGAGAAATTATGCTCTTTTATATTATTCGAGCTAGTATGCGTCGTATTGAAGTGATTACTGGAAAAAGAGCACGTTCTCATCTTGTTGCACAAGATGAAAAAATAAAACATCTTTCTTCTTTTCTTAAAGTACCACAGGATAAAGTTGTCAGGCGTGTAGAGGAAATATGGGAAGAACGTCGTAAACTCAAGATGCAAGTTGTTAATGCCAAAAAGAAATCACAAATAAATATTGATGATTTATCTTGTCATAAAGTTGATAATGTCAATTTTATGAGCAGTGTTATTCCTGGAATGAATTCTAGAGATCTTAGTGGTTTAATTGATACTCTGCAAAAGAAAATTAAGTCTGGAATTATTATGCTTATTGGGATTTCTAAAGAGAAAAAAGCTTCTGTTGCTGTTGCAGTGACAAAAGATTTGATTGATCGCTTTAATGCAATTGATATGGCACGTTTGTCTTCAAATATCTTAGGTGGAAAAGGAGGAGGAGGAGGGCGTCCTAATATTGCTCAATCTGGTGGACCAGATGGTGATAAAGCAGATAAAGCCATTGAAGGTGTTATAGCTTCTTTGAAAAAGTAAAAAGGATATATAAGCTTTTATAAAAATTTTATTTTTATACACTTTGTATCATGTTACTTAAGTAATAAAAGTCCTTGAGAAAAAATATTGATTATTAAAATATAATATTTCAACTATATCAATTATTATTGTTATTAGCACAACCATGATAAATTATTGTGATAATAATTTTATTATATAAAGTTTAGATTATTTCTTTATAATTATTAATTTATCGTTAAATCCTTGATATTATGGCTTTTTTCAATTATTATCCGCACCTTGTTTTATTGGGTTCGGGCTTATTAGATTCTATAGCTTCAGAAATAAGCCTTGAAGTTTTGATTCCTAAACGTACTCTATCAGCTCCTCGAGTATATCTTTCG
>NZ_JAAEJX010000015.1:0-20035 GCF_036858155.1 Candidatus Liberibacter brunswickensis
TAGAAAGTAATTTCTTCTTTAATTAATACAGAATCCAATAAAATAAGGTGCGGAGAATAAATTAAAAATGATTGAATATCAAGAACTTAACGTTGAATTACGGATTAAAGTAGATAATTTATTGATTAATATAAAAAACAAATAAATACTTTTCTTATTTTTATAAATAAGTTAAATATAAGATAGTTTATTAGACTATATTCATATTTAATCTTAGGAAAATTAGAATGACGTCTTTATCTTCGGGAGAGAAAGCTCCTAATTTCATACTACCTAGCAGTTGTGGAAAAGAAATCAACTTACTTGAGCTTAAAGGCTCAAAAATAGTTATCTATTTCTATCCAAAGGATAATACAAGCGGATGTACCATTGAAGCAATAGACTTTAGCAACTTGAAATCTGATTTCGATAAAGAATCAACTATAGTTCTTGGTATTTCTCCGGATTCTATAGAAAGCCATAAGAAATTTTACAAAAAGCACAATCTATCAATAATACTACTTTCAGATGAATCAAAAGAAGTATTAAAGGCTTATGATGTTTGGAAAGAAAAAAGTATGTTTGGCAAAAAATATATGGGAGTAGTAAGGACAACTTTTCTCATCAACGAAGAAGGAATAATTACCAAGATATGGAGCCCCGTGACAATTAAAAATCATGTACAAAATGTCTTACAAGTAGTAAAATCCTTAAAAAAATAGTGCTATAAGGTCTATATTTATTTTTAAAATAATTTCAATCTTCATAACTTAAGATGAAAATAATTGATATAAATAAAACTTACAATAAAAAAACTTACGACAGATATTTACTCCATCATTTAAAAATAATTATTTTATAAGATCACAAAAGATTTTATAATATCGTTTTTCATATGTTTTTATCTTTTGTAAAATATATTTTAATTGATAATTAATATTATAATAACCTTTATATAATAGAATGAAAACGTGGCGTATGTTAATATAAAAAATAACACTAATCTATTTCATTCTAAAAATACTTCGATAATTATAAAATTATATTGCAAAACAGGAAATTGTCACTCATGCAAGAGATTGAGTTTATCCTAATTGAAGATTGATATTAATATTTATAAAAAAGTAATTCTGTTATAAGTTTATCTAATTGGAAAAAAAATGCATAATATTGTATCAAAAGAAGAAATTGACGACATTTCTATGGAATCTTTACCATTTTCAGATGAAAACATAACATTTGACGAAGATTATTTAGAAAAACTAGTAGTCGAATCTTTAGATCGTAGCTTAAATAGCTATGAAAAAAAATAATAACAACATATTATGTCCTATAAATTATTTACATATTAAAGATAAATAGTCATGCAGGTAATTTGTTTAGAAAATTTACTTAAGGTAATTGTAGTATTTTTCATGAAACTATAATCAATCTTCCACCTATATAATATTTTGAAATCACGTAAATAATAGAAAAATATTGTATATGTTATAAAACATACTATTTAACAAGTTAACTTAGAACAATCTTTTCCTTTAGATGTTTCTATTCATTAGAAAAAAAATCATGATATCACCCATGTTTTTCTAATTATACATAAAATATGAATTTTCAAAGAAAAAAATTAAAAGATAATGATCAAGCATTAAGCTATAGGAGAACTAAATTGCATTCCATCAAAAGCTGGGACAACACAAGCAGGAGTGCTCTTTAAAACCATTTCATAATCTAAATCAACATGCATATGCGTCAAAACAGCATTCTTAGGATTGATAATACCAATCATTTTCAAAGATTCTGATAAAGAAAAATGACTACTATGCAAACCGTTCTTTAAAGCACCAATGATTAAAAAATCTAAATTCTGTAATTTTTCCAAGCTCTCTTCTGGAAATGCATTAACATCAGTACAATATGCAACATTTCCAAAACGAAAACCTAAAGAAGGAATCTTTCCATGTTGTTGCAATATAGGAATAACCTCAATTATACCTCCTGCACCATTTACAAATATAGGAGCATTGTTATCTTCTATTAAGATATGATTTGCAATAGGTGGATAATCCTTATTATCAGAACGAAAACAGTATTTAAAAGAATTTAAAAGACTATCCATACAATCTGAAGAAGCATAAACGTCAATTGGATGCTTTTGCTTTAAGAAATATCCCCTAAGCCCATCTATTCCATGAATATGATCTGCATGTGCATGAGTATACAATACAGCATCAATAGAAATAACTTTTTCTCGCAACATCTGAGTATAAAAATCAGGACCAGTATCAATTATGACAATCGTTACTTCTCCTCTTTCTGATATTCTAGAAACCTTTAAAGAGGAACGAGTACGACGATTTTTAGGGTTCTTTGGATCACAATTGCCCCAATCGCCAGTAATGCGAGGGACACCTGGAGAAGCAGAACATCCTAGAATGGTAAAATGATAATAATCCTTCATTAAGTAATACATCCACAAATTTTTGAAAATAACCTCAAGGCATTTTCAGTTGTTTTTTCCATTAAATATTCGTAAGAAATATTTTTCTCCTTCGCAAGCACTTTAGCTGTACTAACAACATAAGAAGGCTCACAACGCTTTTCTAGAAAAGGGACAGGAACAATATAAGGAGAATCCGTTTCAACAAGAATTCGATCCATAGGAATACCCTTTGCTATGGTTCTTAAAGAATCATTTCTAGGAAAAGTGATCATACCTGTAAAAGATATATATCCTCCTAATTCCAAGCAAATATCTGCTAATTTCTGACTTGAAGAAAAACAATGAATCACAAAAGGGAAAGATCCCTTTTTCATTTCTTCTTGCAATATATCAGCCATATCTTCATCTGCGGAACGACTATGTATGACCACAGGAATACCAGTAATACGGGAGGCCTCTATATGACGCAAAAAAACAATTTTTTGCTCTTCTATTGTGTGAGCATTGTGATAACGATCTAAACCAGTTTCACCAATCGCAACTACCTTTGGATGAGAAGATAAACATACCAACTCATCAACCATCACTTCACTTTCTTCATGAACATAGCAAGGATGAGTTCCAATTGAACAGAAAATAGACGAAGGATAATCCTCACAGAGCTTAATTAAAGGAACAAAATCCCTCATTCTGATTGCAATAGCAATCATCTTCGAAACATCAGCCTGATGAGCTCTCATGATAACATCATGGCGATCTTTATCAAAATTAGGCAAAATCAGATGACAGTGTGTATCAATTAGCATAATAAAAAAACCACTATAAGAAACGAGGGAAAACTGGCTCAAACGTTCTATTTAGCATAGTTCCTGGTTTTAACCTATGATCTAACGAACTAAAAAAACGATATTCTTCAGAAACTAATAAAATTTCAAAAATTTTATTTGCTAATTTAGGAACAAAAGACTGCAATAAAATTGCAAGCTGGCGTATAACTTCTACGGTAACATATAAAACAGTAGATGCACGAGCATGATCTTTTTTCCTCAATTCCCAAGGCTTTTGCGCATCAAAATATCGATCTACTTCTGAAACAAGAGAAATAACATGCGCTAAAGACTTATGAATAAATTGATTATTCATATTATCACGAATTTCTTGAAGGTTTTTAGAACAAGCAGACAACATATTATTATCATATTCGCTAAAAACACCAGGAGTGGGAATCATACAATCGAAGTCTTTTAAAATCATAGAAACAGATCTACTAACTAGATTTCCTATACCATTAGCAAGGTCTGCATTCACACGTTTTTTCAGACTGTTTGTATCATAAAATCCATCTTTCCCACAAGATATTTCTCTTATAAGAAAATATCGTAAAGCATCAACTCCAACTTCTTCAACAACCTCCATAGGATCAATAACATTACCCAATGATTTAGATATTTTCTCCCCTTTATTAAGAATAAATCCATGAGAAAAAATTTTCTTCGGCAAAGATAAATTTGCAGACATTAAAAAAGCTGGCCAATAAACTGCGTGAAATCGTAAAATATCTTTTCCTATAACATGCAAATCAGTAGGCCAAAACTTTGCTTTTTCCCCATTAGGATTATCTAAAAAACCTGTTGTGGTCAAATAGTTAGCCAAAGCATCAATCCAAACATACATAATATACTTCGGATCATCAGGAATTTTTATTCCCCAATCAAAAGTTTTACGGGAAAGAGAAATATCTTTTAATCCTGATTTTACAAAAGAAACAACTTCGTTTCGTCTTTCTATAGGCAGAATAAATTCTGGATGCGAATCATAATAAGAAATCAACTTATCTTGATAAGCAGATAAACGGAAAAAGTATCCCTCTTCTTCCATCCATTGAACAGGATTATTCTGGGTGTTATAATTTTGGCCATCTGATCCTTTATGAATCTCATCATTGCTGTAGTATGCTTCATCACGCAATGAATACCATCCTGAATAGGATCCCTTATAAATATCACCATTATTAAATATCCTATTCCACAAGATATGGCATGTATCGTGATGACGTTTTTCTGTAGTACGAATAAAATCATCATATGAAATATCTAAAACTTCAGCCATTTCGCGAAAAATACGGCTATTTTGATCAACAAAAACTTTCGGTGTTAAACCATAATTTTGAGCTGATTTTGCAATTTTTTGTCCATGCTCATCTGTTCCTGTTGTAAATAATACATCTAAACCATCCAGACGATAAAAACGTGCTAAAACATCTGCTATAATCATCTCATAAGCGTGTCCAATATGTGGCTTGGCATTAGGATACGAAATAGCTGTACTGATATATAACTTCTCATGACATCTTATCACGTTCAATATTCCTTAAAAACCATATCCTACAATATTCATAATAAACCCACTAGCATAAAATAGCAAAATACTCAAATAGCATAAAAATCACGGCAATAAATATTATGACACTCTTTTGCCCTTGAAAGAATATAAAATATCATCTGCCTTAGATCTAAATTATAAATATAAAATTCATTCACCTTTTTTTTAATAGAAGAATAGATTCGTGCAATTTGATCTGCTTCTTCTAATTGACCAGATAAAGCAGCCAATTTTGCATTTTTAGTAATTTCTCTCAAGACAAATTCTATAAGAAAATCAAAAGCTATTTTTTTATCTTTAGATAATAATTCATCAATAATTTGTTGAATTTTATGTGAAACATATTCTTTTTGAGTAATATTAATTAAGTCTATATAAGAAGAAATTATTTTATCACAACCATAATATAAAATTCTAATTGCATTAGAAATGCTACCACAAGATGCAATCTTGATAAGATCTCTTTTTGAATGCCAATCTGCAACATTCAATTGTTCAAGAGCTTTATATAAATTGTTTTCAGAAAGATCATTGAACTTTACAGAAAAACAACGCGATCTAATCGTAGGAAGAAGAATCGAAGAATTATGAAATATAAGGATAAATAATACTTTTTTAGGAGGCTCTTCCAAAGATTTTAGTAAAGCATTAGCAGCATTGCGATTCATTCCATCAACAGGATCAATCATGATAACTCGCCAATGACCTGTATTGGCAGTAAGAGACAAAAATTGACGAACACGCCTAATTTCATCAACTGTAATAAATGTACTATATTTTCCTGTTTTTGGATTTAATTGATAAGATAAATATAAAAAATCGTGTAATGAATTAGAAGCCATTTTTTTAATAAAAGGATCATTAACATCAGGAATAATTATACGAGAAGGAGCGTTATTAAAATCAGGATTTCGTAAAATATAACCCGCATAACGAAATCCCAAAGTAGCCTTGCCTATGCCCTTTTTCCCTTCAAAAAGCAAAGCATGATGCATACGTCCAGAACAATAATATTGCGACAAAAAGTTTTCTATATCTTCGTGACCAAATAATTTTCTATTGTATATAGGATTAAAAGATTGATCTATCATAGCTATATATCTTTTTTAAATGATAAAGGATAAACACGCTTTTGAACTAATTCCCATACAATATCCACAATATTGGCAGCAACATTTTGAAAAGAACGAGCTGCATCTATAACATGACAACGCTCTGGTTGTTTACAAGCGATATCTAAAAAAATCTGACGTCTCCTTTCATGAATCATCACATCCTCTACTTCAAAATGATCAAGACCATTACTTTTACTTGAAGAACAACGATTTTGAATACGTTTTAACCCAACATCAACGGGAAGATCTAGAATAATAGTACAATCTGGCACGATTTCTTTAACAGAGATTCTTTGTAAATAATCCAATAATACACGTTGGGAATTATTCCTCTCGCCTTGATAAGCATAAAATGAATCCAAAAAACGATCACATAATAAAATTTTACCTTCCATAAGAGCAGGACGAATAACATTTTCTACATGATTCAAACGAGCAGCAGAGAAAACAATAGCTTCGGCTGTATCACCAAATTCATTCACCCCACAAGACAATAAAACGTGTCGTGCAGCTTCTGCTGCTGGCGTCCCCCCTGGTTCTCGAGTTACCTCAACATCATAATTATATTTCTGAAGAAAACGTTTAAGATGAGAAATATGAGTGGTTTTACCTACCCCCTCAATTCCTTCAAAAGTTATAAATAATCCTGAACTCACAACTGTTTTTGACCTCATTAATTTAAAAATATCGGTATAAATTAAAAAGATACTCTATAGAATAATATATTCTTACCTAAAGCAAGAATAGCACCTTTTTAATAATAAAATTTTATGAATAATATAATTCAACTTTTACTATAAAAACACATAAATTTATCTCTATATTTTTAAAATTAGCAAATATTAAAAAATCCTAACAAAATAATAATCTAACTCTAAGTAGAAAAAATAAAACTAAACAATTTAAGTTTATAATTTATTATCTATTAAAAATAAGATCTAGAACTTCTAGATAGATTGATTTTTATATAATAAAATAAAAATTCAATAAAAATATTTTTATTAATTTATATTAGGATATAAAAAATGAAGTATAGTAACGCAATCAATATGTTTTTAATAACAATTATATATAGCGGTTGTTCTACAGAAAACGAATTAGATACAATTATTAATAATAAAAACAGAATATCTAGTTTAGAAAATAATATGTTAACTTTATTTAAAAAACACGATATTGATAAAGAACAAGAGCAAAAAAAAACAAAGGATTTACGAGCTTTAATTGAAGAATTAATATTAAAAAGTGCAATGGATGAAAATACATATTTAGGTAAATTACTTAAAAACAATAAAATACCTAATGGTATTACACTAACAGATTCAAATGGTAATGAAATTCATTATTCAAAGGACCAAAATTAAATACATAACTTTCTTTTATTTATGTCATTGATTATAAGTAATAGTAATACAAATATTATTATTAACAACCTTGATAAGTGGCTTACATGACATGATAGACGACAGTATCGATCTTTTTTCTAAATTGCCAAAACAAAATCAGGAATCTTTTGATAAATTAGAAAAATCAGAAGAACCATATGATCCGCCAGCAATTGCCAATCAAAATTCATCTGATACTTATGATGCATCTTCAATACGCATTTTAGAAGGATTAGAACCAGTCCGCATGCGGCCAGGAATGTATATTGGTGGCACAGATGAAAAGGCATTACATCATCTTTTTTCTGAAGTAATTGATAATGCAATGGATGAAGTAATTGCTGGCCATGCAAATCTTATTGAAGTATCACTTGATGATAATGGATTTTTAACGGTAACAGATAATGGTCGTGGTATCCCTGTAGAAAATCATCCAAAATTTCCCAATAAATCTACTCTTGAAATTATTTTGACTAAATTACATGCTGGAGGAAAATTTGACAGCTCTACTTATGAAATATCAGGCGGGCTACATGGCGTAGGAATATCAGTAGTTAATGCTTTATCAAGCGAATTGCATGTTGTTGTCATGAGAAAAAATACAATTTTTTCACAGAAATTTGCTCGCGGCATTCCCTTAGGTCCTCTTGAAAATAAAGGGAAAATACGAAACAAACGTGGGACGAGCATAAAATTTCGTCCTGATCCAAAAATCTTTGGAAATAATGCGAGTTTTGATCCAGTTCGACTTCTAAAAATGACAAAATCCAAGGCTTATTTGTCTGGTCGTGTTAAAACATGTTGGTCTTGCGATAAAAAAATATCGGAAAAATATAATATTCCAGAAAAAACAGAATTTTATTTTCCTGGTGGACTAAAAACATATCTTCAAAAAAAATTAGAAAATCGATCTCTAATTTCTTCGGAAATTTTTACTGGTAAAACCGAAAAAAAAGGAAATCATAGTAGAAAAGTTGAATGGGCAATTGCTTGGTGTGAAGAAGATCCTGAAATAACTTCTTACTGTAACACTATCCTAACAGACGAAGGAGGAACACACGAATCAGGGCTTCGAATTGCTCTTACCAAAGGCATCAAAAAATATGCTGAACTCACTCAGAATAAGAGAGCTGCTTCCATTATTAGCGATGATCTAATGATTTCTGTTGTTGGCATTTTATCTATCTTTATTCGAGAACCTGAATTTGCAGGACAAACTAAGACAAAACTTGTATCATTTGATGCACAACGTACTGTAGAAAACGCAATACGAGATTCTTTTGATCATTATTTAATTCAAAATCCAGTTGAATCTACAAAATTATTAGAATGGATAATTGAACGATCTGAAGAACGTTTGAGAAAACGTAAACAACGAGAAGTTAATCGCAAAACAGCAATTCGTAAACTTAGACTTCCAGGAAAGTTAGCGGATTGTTCACAAAGTACAGCAATAGGTACGGAACTATTCATCGTGGAAGGAGATTCAGCAGGTGGTTCAGCAAAACAAGCGAGAAATCGCAATAACCAAGCTATACTACCATTACGTGGGAAAATTCTTAATGTTGCAAGTGCTGGATCAGAAAAGATTAGAAACAATCAGCAAATCATGGATCTAATTCAAGCTTTGGGATGTCGTACAAGATCACAATATCGAGAAGAGGATCTCAGATACGAAAAAGTCATTATCATGACAGATGCTGATGTAGATGGTGCTCATATTGCTTCTCTACTCTTGACTTTTTTCTATCAAGAGATGTACGATCTTATTGAACAAAGACATCTTTTTTTAATTTGCCCCCCTCTTTTTAGAATTACTCAAGGGACAAAATCTATCTATGCACGTGACGAGGAACATAAAAAGGAAATTCTTAAAGAATTTAAGGAAAATGGAAAGGGTAAAATAGAAATAAGTCGTTTTAAAGGACTGGGAGAAATGTTAGCATCTCAGTTGAAAGAAACGGCAATGGATACTAAAAAAAGAACTCTTCTACGTGTAGAAATTAATAAAGATCAAGATTCTTCAGCAAAAACCCAAGATTCAATAAATAAATTAATGGGTACTAAGGCAGATGAAAGATTTAAATTTATTCAAGAAAGAGCAAGTTTTATCGATGATGTGGATGCAAAGTAAAAAATAACAAGCACTAAGCTTTTAAATTTTGTACTGTCTTTTCTATTATAAATTTTATCGTATTTAAAGTTAAGACAAAAAGGGATATGAGGCTATATTCATAAGATCTCCGTGTCATACAAATTTAGTATATTATTCGACATTAAATTAAAACTGGCAAAGGATATGATATAATTATGAGAGAAAAAATATTAAATCCTAAAGGAATAATGCGATGGATGATTATTTTTATAATCTTAACTTCTCTTTATTTCCTCAAGGGATTTTTTGCCCCAGTGTTAGCCGCTCTTATTATTGGTTTTACGAGCTGGCCATTGTATAGTTTATTTATATCTAAAGAAGAAAAATCTTCTACTTTATTAGCAGCATTTGCTACTATATTAGTTGTATTCTCATTTGTTATTCCTCTTTTATCTTTATCTTATTATGGAATGTTAGAAATAAAAGTATTAGCATCTCAAATCGCCTTAACGAATGAACATGGTATTCCTGTTCCCCGTTGGTTATCTAGTATACCTGGTGGTGGTTTATGGGCTTCGGAATTGTGGAAGCATCATCTCTCTCATCCTCAAAGCCTCAAAGTTCTTGCCGAAACTTTTTTTAAAACAAATGGTGCTGATTTTATCCAAAAATTTGTACCTTTTTTCTTCGGTATTATTTTAGATTATTGCTTATCTGCTATTTTTATGGTCATAGCATTATTCTTTTTTTATCGAGATGGTTTTCCTATATCTAGACAATTAGATTATTTAGGAGATCATCTTTTCCCTGTATATTGGAAAAAATTATCAAAAGTTATCCCTAAAGTAATTAGATCAACTTTTTTAGGTATGACAATTATTGCGATTGGAGAAGGATTAATATTAGGAACTGCATATTGGCTAGCAAGCGTCCCCTCGCATGTTACATTGGGAATTATCACTGCCATAATGGCTATGATTCCTGGTGGAGCACCCGTCTCATTTACAAGCGTGTCAATCTACCTTCTTATAAAAGGTAATATTTTTAACGCTATTTGTCTATTTTCTTGGGGCGCAATTGAACTATTTATAGTAGATAAAACACTCAGACCATTTCTTGTAGGAGGACCTATTAAACTACCCTTTCTTCCGACTTTTTTTGGTTTAGTTGGAGGTGTAAGAACTATGGGTTTATTAGGATTATTTATTGGACCAGTACTAATGGCTCTGATCTCTGTGATTTGGAAAGAATCTATTATTGCAATAAAAGAAAGTAATAATAAAAATAAATAGAATTATTTTAGATATAATAATAGTGTTATTTGTTGTCATAAATGAAGTAATATCAAAGAATATTTTTAATTACTAAGACGTTATTAATATAAAAGATCACTGTAGTAAATTATAATTATCACTTAATATTATTTTGTTTATGCTGCTACAATGAGCCTAGAAGATGATCTTTTAGCTATTGAACGAACAAATTTTCTATTCAACTCTAAATATATTCTTTCTATCATTTCCATTAATTCTTTTGCAGGCATACCAATAAAATCTCTTTTCCGCATGAGTTTTAATATTTTTTCTGCTATAATTCTAGGTTCTGCTAACATTATCTCAGCAGATACTTCACGCCAAATAATTGTTGTCTCGACAAAAATATCACTAATATCAGAAATTATCCCTACTAATTCGTATAAGGAACGAATAACATGAAAGCCACCTGTAAAAAGAATAGAACGAACTTTATCTGTGCTATATTCTGAAATATTTGCCAGAATAACAACAACGAAATCAATTGCTCCAATCATAATAGCATATATTAAAAGAGCTGGAGTTAACTGGCCATCTTTTTGCAAAATATCTACTAGCTCATATAAATCTTGCGTCTTATGTACATTAGATACCATTTCTAGTATACCTACTCTCATACTTTCTTCAGAGAGAATTTTAATACGACGAAAAGGAATTATTTTATGAACAATTTTTGATTGACATAATACTTTACACATACCCTTCATCAAGAGATATTGAGCTTTTAAAGGAAGATCCGCACGAGATGACAAAATATCTCTTATAATCGCATTATGATAAAAACGTTCTACTATCTGCATTAATAAAGAACTAGATAATAAAATTGATTTATTTCCTAGCAAAGCTATAATATGATCTGCACATCCATTTTCTACTAAATTTTCTGCTACAACATCCGATAGTTTATAGCGAGAAGCTATAAAGATAGATATCATATTATTCCCCCTACTAATAAGATCAATAAGATCATTATCACTTAGAACAGGAGAATGCATAATCATAGTGCCAGATACATCAGGATGATCTTCACAAAGAGCAATAACTACATGTTTCGGTGCATTATTAGATAGTGCTATAGCACGTGCCAATGATAAACGAACTCTTGAAGAAGAATCATCTAGTAAATGAGTCATTGCTAAAACTAAAGAAGACTTTTCCTCATCTACAAGCTCTTCCATACACCAGGCTCTTCCTATAATACGAGCAATAGTAATTCTTTCTTGTAACTTGGCTGTTTTAGCCCATTTTATAAACGATTGTACACTCACAGTAATCCTCAAGATAAAATAACTAAACCTATACGCCACTAAAAATTTAAACTGGAAAGGTTAATTGTTAGTTCTTATTTTTCAGAATTACTGGAATCATCAACCAAGAAATCACATTGAATCAAATTCACAACTAAGATGTTAAATCTTTTATGCAAAAGTGTAAAAGGAAAATAAATAATTAAAATTCAATAAAATTAAAAATAATTATTAATTACAATTAAAATAAGAATAAAATATTTTTATTAGAAATATTCTAATATATTAAATAGTTCTTCATAAAATAATTTTTGTATTCATATTAAATATATCAAGATATAAAATTATTATGATATTTCAACAAAAATATAAAATTAGTTATAATAGCTATGGAGAAAATTTCTATGTTAATCGTTGCTGGTCTTGGTAATCCTGGAAAAGAGTACCATGCAAATCGTCATAACATTGGTTTTGTATGTATTGATCGAATTCATGCATTTCATTTTTTCTCTTCTTGGAAAAAAAAATTTCATGCTGAAATATCTGAAGGAAAAATAGATGGCTTACACACGATTCTAATAAAGCCACAAACATTTATGAATTTATCTGGAAAATCTCTTGTAGAAGTAATAAATTTTTATAAACCTTCTCTTGAAAACTGCCTAATTATTCATGATGAATTGGACATTGAATTTGGCAAACTACGTCTTAAAACTGGTGGAAGTGATGCCGGACATAACGGTCTAAAGTCAATTAGTGAAAGCTGCGGAAAAAACTATAAACGTCTCCGAATTGGAATTGGCCGTCCTCAAAACAAAGAACATGTTACAAAATATGTTTTAGATGATTTCTCCCCTACTGAAAAATCATCTTTATCACCTATAATTGATAACATTGCGCAATACTTTCCACTGCTAGCTAAAAGAGAAGATGAATTATTTTTAAAACATATTATAAAATTTCAAGAATCAAATTCTCAAATGATTCATGAATAGAGATATACAACTTGATTGCTAAACTACATTTAATAGGAATGAACAATGATTTTTATAATTTTCTGTGCAAGCAATGTAGTAAAATATTATAAAAAAATGAAACTTTTCATTGACCTAATGTCAATACTTTGCTTCATGAAAGAAAGAGGTTTTTCAAAAGGAATTTTTTATGGGTTTTAAATGTGGTATTATAGGACTTCCCAATGTTGGAAAGTCAACGCTTTTTAATGCATTAACACGTACAGGATTAGCTCAAGCAGCAAATTATCCCTTTTGTACAATTGAACCCAATTCTGGTGAAGTAGCTGTTCCTGATTCTCGAATGCATAAATTAGCTAAAATAGCAAAATCAAAAGACTTAGTTCCTACACGTATGTCATTTGTTGATATTGCTGGAATAGTACGTGGTGCATCAAAAGGAGAAGGATTAGGAAATCAATTTCTAGCTAATATTCGTGAAGTTGATGCTATTGTCCATGTACTGCGTTGTTTTGAAGACGAAAATATTATTCATGTTGATGGTAAAATAGATCCAATTAGTGATATAGAAACAATAGAAACAGAATTAATGCTATCTGATCTCGAAAGACTTGAACGTCTTTTTGAAAAGAATAAAAAACATAAAAATAATAAGTCTGAAGATATACTTTTAATTCAATCAATAATTTACGATTCTTTACGACTAATAGAATCAGGAAAACCTGTTCGAGGTTTATTGCAATCTCTTGATTCTAATGCAATACCTGTTTTCAAAAGTCTAAATCTTCTTACTGAAAAACCAATACTTTATGTTTGTAACGTTTCAGAGAATGATTGTAAAAAAGGAAATATTCATACAGAAAAAGTGCGAAAATTAGCAGAACAACAAAATGCGGAAATGATTATGGTTTCTGCATCTATTGAAGCTGAGATATCACAACTTCCAGAAGAAGAACGTACTGTGTTTATGGAAGAATTAGGTATTTCTATATCAGGACTTGAACTACTAATTAAATCTGGATATAGACTTCTTGATTTGATAACATATTTTACGGTTGGCCCTAAAGAAACTCGTGCTTGGACAATTCCTAGAGGGACTAATGCTCAAAAAGCAGCAGGAATCATACATACTGATTTCGAAAAAGGATTTATACGTGCAGTCACGATTTCTTATGAAGATTTCATAGAAATTGGCGGAGAGAATGCAGCAAAAGAGGCTGGGAAATCAAGAAGTGAAGGCGCAGAGTATATCGTTAAAGATGGTGATATAATGCACTTTAGATTTAACGTATAATTTCAAAAATCATAAAAATATATTTTATATTAACTTCATAATATTTTATTAACTAATATTTAGATTATGCAATTATTTCATGACCTTTAAGTAGATAAAATGAATTTAAGTATATGAAATAACATGATAATATATTATGATTTTAAATCACTTATATTAAAAGTTTAAAAGTAATAAAAATACCTCAAAAGACAATTTTTTGATCTCTAAAAATAGAATGTTGTTTTAATATTGAGATATTTTTTTAATAGTTTTATAGATAATATAGTTTTGTATTATATATCTATAATTGATATGTAATTATTATAATCTCCCTTTAATTTTTTGGAAAAAAATATGGTAAAGCATAAAGTAGCTTTTCTAACAGCTGGTGGCATTGCTCCTTGTTTATCTTCAGCTATTGGTATGATGATTAAACGTTATAGTGAGATTCTTCCAGAAGCAGAGTTGATTTGTTATAGATCTGGATATCAGGGATTACTTTTAGACGACAAGATTATAGTTACTCCAAATATGCGACATCATACAGATGAATTACTATCTTTTGGTGGTTCTCCTATAGGAAATAGCCGTGTAAAATTAACTAATGTTTCCGATTGTATTAAGAGAGGATTGATTAAAAAAGGTGAAGATCCGCTAGAAATATCAGCTAGCCACCTTATGAAAAGCGGAGTAACTATTCTTCATACAATAGGAGGAGACGATACTAATACAACAGCTTGCGATCTTCTTCGTTATCTTAAAGAAAAAAATTACGACATTACTATTGTTGGATTACCAAAAACAATAGACAATGATATTGTTCCTATACATCAGTCTTTAGGTGCTTTGACAGCTGCGCATGTGAGTGCACGTTTTTTTGATAATATTTCTAATGAACGTAGTGCATCACCTAAAAGTCTAATTATACACGAAGTCATGGGAAGAAATTGTGGATGGTTAACAGCCTATTCTGCTCATTGCTACTTAAATATGATTCGAGATAGAAATTATATTGATGGATTAATTTTTTCGTCTGATTTTAAAGCTATAGATGGTGTTTATATACCTGAAATGTCTTTTAATCTTGAAAAAGAAATTGAACGTTTAAGAATAGTTATGGCAAAAAAAGGATCTGTTGCTATTTTTGTATCTGAAGGTGCTTGTCGTGATGCTATAGTGGACTTCCGTATATCATCTGGTGAAAAAATTCATAGAGATTCTTTCAACCACATTCTCCTTGATAAAATTAATGTCGGATCTTGGTTTTCCGATAAATTTGCAAGTATGATAAAAGCAGAGCGTTCAATTATACAAAAATCAGGATATTTTGCTCGTTCTGCTGCTTCTGGAAAAGAAGATTTAAATCTCATAAGGAAAATGGTTTTCCTAGCAGTAGACAGTGCAATTTCTGGATTATCTGGTGTTACAGGAGAAGATGAAAGAGAAAATAATGTTTTACGGATTATTAGATTTGAAGATATAAAAGGTGGCAAAGTTTTTGATATAAACACGCCTTGGTTTTCCGAAGTATTACGACATACGGGACAAGAATTATAGATATTAACAACAATCAATATAAGAGTTATAATATTAGGTCTATGTTTTTATAAATAAAGTTTGCAATCATCTTTCGTCATTTTTATTTTAGATATTATTTTTTATATTTTTAAATATTTTTTTATTAATAATATTTTTGAGAAATTATCCATGAAAAAAAGTTCATTATACACAAGTATTGTCTATCATTTTAAATGGGCTATTCTTGTAACAATCATAGGAATTTTATTAAGTCTTGGGATTGGATGGAAATTTACTAGTACGTTATCTGGAACGATATACACATTATATATCTGCATAATACTAGGAATATTAGAAATATCTCTTTCTTGTGACAACTCTATTATAAATGCAAGAACTTTAGAAAAAATGTCTCCTATTTGGCAAAAAATATTCTTGACTTGGGGAATATTAATAGCAGTATTTGGCATGCGCATAATATTTCCAATTGTAATTGTTTGTACTATAGCAAAAATTAGCCCTATTGAAGTAATTAATTTAGCAATATATTCACCTCAAGATTACTTAAAAATTATTTCAGAAGCTCACGTCCCTATTTCAGGATTTGGTGGTACATTTCTAATGATGGTCAGCCTTACGTTTTTTTTAAATAGAAAAAAAAATACTCACTGGTTTCATTTTTTAGAAATGTATATGTATAATATTTCTAAAATTAAAGGTATAAAGAGCTTTATTATTTTATTATTTGTTTTTGGAATTTCGTGTATTTTACCTAAAAGAGAAATATACTCGTTCGTAATATCTTCTATATTTGCGATAATAATATTTTATAGTATTAGTTTTTTGGAGAGTATATTATCAAACGACACGTCAAAAGACGTTACTAAAGGTAAATATGGATTAAGCTTATTTTTATATCTTGAAATAGTTGATGCCAGCCTCTCGTTTGATGGAATTATAAGTTCTTTTGCTATTACTAAAAATTTTTTAATTATAGTAATTGGATTAACTATTGGTGCTGTATATGTACGTTCTATGACAATTTTAATTTTAAAAGAAAGCATGTTAAACAAGTATAAGTATATTGAACATGGATCATATTATTCTATAGTTGTTCTCGCTATAATTATGTTTTTACAAACAATAATAGATGTCCCAGAGATTTTCTCTGGTACAATTAGTGCACTTTTAATTTCTTTATCGATTTACTCATCAATAAAAAATAATATCAATACTCCAATAATCAAGAGAAATACTGGAATTTAAATTATTATCAAATAAGTTTTGAGTGAATAGTGCTTTTTCAAGTAAAATACTATTTTACTAGTTTTTTTATTTTCTAGATGTTAACATGAGAAACGATTTCTACTACTCGATTGGCAGGTAAATGGAAATAATCAGATGGATCTTCCGCATAAGCAAATAGCATAATAAACAAGTGATCTTGCCAAATAGGCATCCCAGAACGCGATGTCGGTACTAATTTGCGACGTCCTAAGTAAAATGATGTATTCATAATTTCAAATTTTAATACATCATTTCTTAATTCTGCCAATGCTTTAGAAACATTTTGTTCTTCCATGTATCCAAAGAATAATTCAACACGAGAAAATAATTCGGAAATTTTTTCATATATAAATCTTTTTTCTCTTGGGATACGTGGTTGATTAGCCGTATTAATAGTCAATATAATATTTTGTTCATGTATAACATGATTATGTTTTATATTTTGTAGTAAAGCATCAGGAACAGCTTGGGAATCACTAGTGAGAAAAATTGCAGTACCTGAAACTTGTTTACTCGATTTTTCTATTGAAACTATAAAAGAATGGATAGGGATATCTGCATGACGAGTAAGTGTAGATAAAAGATTGGTACCCCTCCTCCATGTCCACATTATTACTATACATAAAGAAGCAATCAATAATGTAATATATCCTCCATCTAGTACTTTAAATAAATTTACTCCTAAAAATGTCATTTCAATTGATAATAATGGGAATAAGAAAATAACAACTTTAGAAATTTTCCATTTCCAACAAACATGAGAAAAAACAGAAAACATAATTGTAGAAATGACCATGGTTCCACTTACAGATATTCCATATGCAGCTACTAAAGATTCAGAATGTCTAAATCCAATTACAAATACTATTACTCCCAAAAATAGAAAGAAATTGATGCTTGGCAAAAACATTTGTCCTTTCAAAGTTTCAGAAGTGAAGAATATCTTCATACGTGGTAAAAACCCCAAATGAATTGCCTGTCTTGCTAATGAAAATGTTCCCGTAATCACGGCTTGACTAGCAATAACCGTTGCACATGTTGCTGTTAAAATTGCAAAAGGCAAAAACCATCCTGAAAACATCATGTAAAAAGGATCTGTAATAGCTGCGGGGTTAGAAAGTACTAACGCTCCTTGTCCTAAGTAGTTGATTGTTAAAGCTGGAAAAATAATCATCCAAGCATATTGGATTGGTTTACGACCAAAATGTCCAAGATCAGCATAAAGAGCTTCTGCTCCCGTTATAGTTAAAAAAACTGACCCTAATACAATTAATGAAATGGTTCCTTTTTCAAAAAGCATATACAAAGCATATATAGGGTTAAAAGCTGTAAGAATACTATAATCATCAAATATATGGATTAATCCTGATACAGATATCATTAAAAGCCAAGCGACCATAATAGGAGAAAAAAAACAAGCTATTCCTTTAGTTCCATGAGATTGCAACATGAACAATAAGACTAATATTCCCAAGGCGATTAAGAGAACAAAATTATCAAATCCTGGAGCTATATATCTTATTCCTTCTACTGCAGAAAGTACGGATAGAGCAGGTGTTATCATAGTATCTCCAATAAACAATGCAGAACCAGTTAAACCTAATACAATCAGTACAGTTGAATATTTGGGAACTTTTTTTAATAACAAAGCAAGAATAGATAATATTCCACCTTCTCCATCATTATCAGCTCTTAATAATAATAAAATATACTTTATTGTAACTATTATAATAAGAACCCAAATCATTAAAGAAACCAAACCTATAACTTCTGCTCTTTCCACAGTAGAAATATGATTCATAGTTTTTAATGCTTCTTTAAAAGCATAGAGAACACTAGTACCAATATCTCCATAAACTACACCTATAGACTCAAACATTAAATAGAAAGTATTTGGATTATTTTTTGGGATATCTTTGGTATTAGTATTCATGATAATAAAAAATTTTCCTTTGCAAATTATCTTTTTTCTATTTAGTTGATAAAACAATCATTTTATATTTATTATAATAAAAATTAATTATTATAAATATTAATTTATTATCTTAATATTGTCCTTTACGGATAGGAATATAGACTACAGTAAAACACTCTTCAATATTAATATTTCTTAATAATAACAGATGAAATTTATGTTATATTATAGTAATAAAAAAAATATTTTTTACCAATAATGATAAAAATTTAATAAATTGACATTTATTCAAATTTTACATTTTAACAATGGATTGATTAATAAGATCCGAAATTTTTTGGTATACTCCAGAAACTACTGAATTGGGATCATGTATCACAATTGGAATGCCTAAATCTGACAATATCCTAATATCCATATCGAAAGGTATTGATTCTAAAAAAGGAATACCCATCTTTTCTGATTCAATACGAGCTCCACCATTTCCAAATAAATCATATTTTTTCCCAGTATCAGAAGCCAAAAAGTAACTCATATTTTCAATCATTCCAATAATAGAAACGTTCATTTTTTGATACATAGAGACAGCTCTTTTTACATCAATTAAAGCCAAATCTTGTGGAGTAGAAACTATTATAACACCTGAAAGAGGTATTTTTTGTGCTATAGTCAAATGGGAATCACCAGTTCCTGGAGGCATATCTATCAATAAGACATCTAATTGACCCCAATCTACATTGTACATCATATTCATGATAGCTGATTGTACCATCGGTCCACGCCATATCATTGCAGCATTTTCATCTACAATAGAAGCCATAGACATTACTTTTATTCCATAATTTTCCATAGGTTTTAAGAGTTTGTTTTCTGATACTTCTGCTTTTCCAGATAATTTTAAAAGCTTAGGTATAGATGGACCATAAACATCTGCGTCAAGTATCGCAACACTTTTACCTTTATTTTTTAATGCACAGGCAATATTTACAGCAGTAGTTGATTTTCCAACCCCTCCTTTTCCGGAAGCCACAGCTATGAATGCATTAATATTTGATTTATTATGTATTATTTTTTGATTTTTATTTTCTGTTAGCGTAACGACAGCATTA
>NZ_JAAEJX010000016.1:0-18824 GCF_036858155.1 Candidatus Liberibacter brunswickensis
ACAATAGGTGCTGGTATGATTTCTAAAATTCTAGGATAGTACAGTATATATGTAAAATGGAGATGTCTCTAAAAATTGGTTTAGTTTTAAAAAAAAAGAGGTGGAATGTGATAAGAGGGTTAGATAAATGACAAGTCGGAATATCCGTATTTGTATATGCTTAAAAGCTTTTGATTCGAGAATACTTGATTCTTCTGTGCGTGAGATTGTGTCGACTACTAAAAAATCTGGTTCACGGACTGTTGGTCCTATACCTTTTCCTCGTTCTATACGAAGGTTTACTGTTAATAGATCTCCTCATGTTGATAAAAAAAGTAGAGATCAGTTGGAAATGCGTATATATAAGCGTTTGCTCTATATTATCAAGCCTACTCCTCAGACGGTTGATGCTTTGATGAAATTAGACATCTCTGCTGGTGTTAATGTAGTGATTAAGCTATAAATTTTGAGAGGATAAGTTAATGCGTTCGGGTGTTGTTGCGCGAAAATTAGGCATGACCTGTATTTACAATATTGAAGGTAAGCGTCTTCCCGTAACAGTATTGTGCTTAGATAATTGTCAGGTTGTATTCCATCGTACTTTGGAAAAAAACGGGTATATGGCTGTTCAAGTTGGTTCTGGAAATGCAAAGGTTAAAAATGTTTCTAAGCCTATGAGGGGTTTTTTCTCATCTGTTAATGTTTCTCCTAAAAATAAGTTGTTCGAGTTTCGCGTTAAAAAAGATGATGATTTATTGCCAATTGGTTCTGTTTTGTCTCCAAGTTATTTCAAGGTTGGTCAGTTAGTTGATGTTACGGGTGTAACTATTGGAAAAGGGTTTGCTGGTGCCATGAAGAGACATAATTTTGGTGGTCTTCGTGCTACTCACGGGGTTTCTATATCGCATCGTTCTCATGGTTCGACTGGTTGTCGTCAAGATCCAGGTCGTGTTTTTAAGAATAAAAAAATGGCCGGTCATATGGGAGTAGATCGTGTTACCGTTAAGAATTTAGAGGTTGTGTCAGTTGATGATGAAAAGGGATTGATACTTGTTAAAGGTTGTGTTCCTGGTGCCAAGAATGATTCTTGGATTCTTGTGCGAGATTCTTTTAAAAGTACAATGGATTGTAAGGGGAAAGTTTCGTGATAGAATTAAGTGTCAGGAGCCTTGAGGGAGAAGATAAAGGTTTTGTTTCTATTTCTAAGGGAATTTTTGGTTTAAATCCTGAGGAAGGTATTTTAGCTCGTGTCATTAGATGGCAGCTTTGGCATAAAAAAAGTCATGCATGCTCAAAGTCAAAAGGTCGTTCAGAGATTGCGTATACAGGTTCTAAGTGGTATACGCAGAAGGGTACTGGTAGGGCTAGGCATAGTTCTAAGGCTGTTCCTCAGTTCCGTGGCGGTGGAAAAGCTTTTGGTCCTGTTGCTGTCGTTGGTTCTCACGCGTTGCCTAAGAAAGTTCGTTCCCTTGCTTTGCGTCATGCTTTGTCAGGTAAATTATCTTCTAATGACATTGTTGTAATCGATAGTTTAGTTTCTGAAGAATGCAAAACAAAAAAAATGGCGGTATGTCTTCGTGATCTTGGTTTATCGAATGCACTAATTGTTGATGGTTTCCAGTTAGATAGAAATTTTCAGCTTGCTGTTCGTAATATCCCAAACATTAATCTTCTTCCTATTCAGGGTATTAATGTTTATGATATTTTGCGATGTTCTAAGTTGGTTCTTTCTAGGTCTGCTGTTGATGCTTTGGAGGATCGTTTTAAATGACAAATATTAGGTTTTATGATACTATTATATCGCCTGTTATAGCGGAAAAATCTACTTTGTTAGCGGGGGGAAATCAGTTTGTATTTAATGTTAGAAAAGATTCTTCTAAATCTGAGATTAGGTCAGCCGTTGAATCGTTGTTTAATGTAAAGGTAGTTTCCGTAAATACTCTTGTTCGTAAGGGAAAATTAAAACGTTTGAGTAGAATTTCCGCTGCCCGTGGTGGAGTTAGGTCTTCTCGTGATATATATGTATCGCGTAAAGATATTAAAAGGGCTTATGTAAAGCTAGCTAAGGGATATTCTATTGATGTTTCTGGTGGTTTTTAGATATATTTGTTTTAGGGAGATTGTGTTGTGGCGTTAAAGAATTTTAATCCTGATACATCGGGTAGACGTCAGCTTGTTACTGTAAATAGGGATTCTTTGCATTCGGGTAAGCCTGTTAAAAATTTGACGAAGGGATTGTGTTCTAAGGGGGGGCGTAATAATACTGGCCGCATCACTATGCGTTTTCGTGGAGGTGGGCATAAGAATCTATACCGTCTTGTGGATTTTAAGCGTACAGAGTATGATGTTGAAGGTATTGTAAAGCGATTAGAATATGACCCTAATAGAACAGCTTTTATTGCTCTTATTTCATATTCTAATGGATCGTTGGCTTATATATTAGCGCCACAGCGCTTATCGGTAGGGGATAAAGTAATTTCTTCAAGGGTCTCTGTTGATGTTAAGCCTGGCAATGCTATGCCTTTGCGGTTTATCCCTGTGGGTTCTATAGTTCATAACGTCGAGATGAAGCCTGGTAAGGGAGGTCAGTTGTCACGTTCTGCTGGATCCTATGCTAGACTTGTAGAGCGGGATCGTTCTCGAGCTCTTCTTCGTCTTTCCTCTGGTGAGATGCGTTTTGTTCAATCTTCTTGTATGGCCTCTATAGGTGCGGTTTCAAATCAAGATCATATCAATAGTAGTCTTTCTAAGGCGGGGCGTTCTCGTTGGTTGGGTTTTAGATCGCACGTTAGAGGTGTTGCTATGAATCCTGTAGATCATCCTCTTGGTGGTGGTGAAGGTAAAACTTCAGGGGGTCGAAATCCTTGTAGTCCTTGGGGAAAGCTTACTAAGGGTAAGAGAACAAGGTCAAACAAGTCTACGGATGTTTTTATAGCTCGCTCTCGTCATAAGAGTAAGAAATAAGGAGTATTTATAGTGGTGCGTTCAGTTTGGAAGGGTCCTTTTGTTACCAAATCTCTTCTTAAAAAAGTATCTAAGGCTCGTAGTTCTAATCGTCGTGATGTTATACGGATATGGTGTCGTAATTGTGACATTATACCGATGTTTGTTGGTTTGACATTTGGTGTACATAATGGTCGTAAGCATATACCTGTGACAATTGTTGAAGAAATGGTTGGATTTAAGTTTGGTGATTTTTCTCCAACTCGTTATTGTCCGGGGCATGGTAGTGATAAAAAAACTAAAAGGAAATAATTTATGAGTAGGAAAGGGAGTATGCCAAAGCGTAGAGTAGGAGATAATGAAGCTAATGCTATCGCTAGTATGCTCCGAATTAGCCCTCAAAAGTTAAATGTTGTTGTTGCTATGATAAGAGGAAGAAAGGTTTCTGATGCTCTTACAGATCTTGAATTTTCTAGGAAGAGAATTGCTGGAGATGTTAAGAAGACTCTTCGTTCTGCGATTGCAAATGCTGAAAATAACCATGACCTTGATGTTGATCGTCTTATAGTATCAGAGGCTTATGTGGGTAAATCTGTTTCCATGAAGAGGTTTCATTGTCGTGGACGTCAGCGTATTGGTCGTATTGTCAGGCCGTTCTCTCGTTTGACTGTTATAGTTCGTGAAGTTTCAGATGAAGGGAAAGTTGTATAATGGGACAGAAAATTAATCCCATCTTGTTTCGTCTTGGTGTAAATTGTACTTGGAGTAGTCGTTGGTTCGCTCGTGGTGTTGAGTATGGTAATTTGTTGCATGAAGATTTGGGGATACGAAGATATTTGCAGGCTCAGTTAAAGCATGCAGGGATTGCTAAGATTTTAATAGAAAGAACTCATCAAAAGTGTCGCATAATTGTTCACTCTTCTCGTCCGGGATTGATTATTGGTAAAAAAGGTGCTGATATAGAAAGAATTCGTAAAGATCTTTCTAAGATGACGACTTCTGAAATTTATTTGAATGTTAATGAAGTTTCTAAACCGGAAGTTAATGCAACTTTGATAGCTCAGTCTGTTGCTCAACAATTAGAAAAGCGTGTTGTTTTTCGTCGTGCTATGAAACGTGCAGTTCAGTCTGCTATGCGTTTTGGGGCTGAGGGGATAAAGATTATTTGTTCGGGGCGTTTAAATGGTATGGAGCTTTCTCGTACCGAGTGGTATTTAGAGGGGAGAGTGCCTCTTCAAACTCTTCGTGCTAATATTGATTATGGATCTGCTGTTGCTGAAACTTCATATGGTACATGTGGCGTTAAAGTATATGTATATTTGCGTGAAGTTTCTGATTCGGATAATGCTGTTTCTTCTAATCGTCGTGTAGTTGAAAAAGATAACTAGCATTATTCCTCTTTAATATGATTATGATTTATGGTTTTTGGAGAATATAAATAATGTTATGCCAACCAAAGAATACTAAGTATCCTAAACAGTTTAAGGGTCGTATTAAGGGTGTAGCAAAGGGTGGTTCTAGAATTTGTTTCGGTGATTTTGCCCTTAAGGCTCAAGAGCCTAATAGGATTGGGTCAAGAGAGATTGAGGCTGCTCGTCGTGCTATTAGTCGTAGTATGAAGCGTGCTGGTCGTATTTGGATATGTGTCTTTACTGATGTTCCTGTAACTTCTAAGCCTACGGAAGTTCGTATGGGAAAAGGAAAAGGTAATGTTGAAGAGTGGGTATGTCGTGTGAAGCCTGGTCGTATTTTATTTGAGCTTGACGGTGTTAGTGAAGAAGTTGCTAGAGAAGCATTGCGTCTTGGCGCGGCTAAATTATCCATTGTGACTAAGTTTATACGGCGGATTGTTGTGGAGTGAGGATTATATGTTAAGGTATAGAGATGTTTTGATTATGAATAATGATCAGTTAAAGGAGAAGTTGATTCAGCTAAAAAAAGATCAGATTCATAGTCGTTTTCAAAAGTCTTCGGGTCAGCTTGAAAAACCTTTTCGTATGAGAGAAATTGGTAGAGATATTGCGCGTATCAAGACTAGGATGAATAGCAATATTTCTGAGAATAATTCTTGAGGGGATATAGATGTCGAAGCGGGTTTTGCAGGGTGTGGTTGTAAGTGATATTTCTGAAAAAACTATAATTGTTGAGGTTAAGAGTTTTTTTTCTCATAACCGGTATGGGAAAACTATTCGTTCTTTAAAGAGATATGCTGTTCATGATGAAGATAATATATTTAAAATAGGTGATTTGGTCTCTATAGAAGAGTCCCCTCCTTTTTCCAAGACGAAGAGTTGGGTTGTTAAATATCCTGATGATTCATAACCTTAGATTTTATTTAAATAGTTAAAAGAGTATTGCTTTGTTAATGTATGTTTTATGTATTGCGTTATAAGTTGTTGTAGGGCTTGGTGATGGCTAGTGTGTTTTTAATAAAAAAGGTGTTTCAGCGATGATTCAAATGCAGACAAATCTTTCAGTTGCTGATAATTCTGGTGCGCGTAGGGTTGAGTGTATTAAAGTTTTAGGTGGTTCAAAGCGTAAATGTGCTTCTATTGGTGATACGATCGTTGTGGCAGTTACGGATGTTATTCCTCGTAGTAAGGTAAAAAAAGGTAGTGTTCAGAGGGCTGTTATTGTTCGAGTTAGTTATGGAATTCGTCGTTCCGATGGGAGTGTAATTCGTTTTGATCAAAATGCAGCTGTTTTGATAGATAATAAAAAAGATTTGCTAGCTAGTCGTGTTTTTGGTCCTGTGCCACGTGAATTGCGTATAAAGGGTCACTTGAAAATCCTTTCTTTAGCTGCAGAGGTCGTATAAGGAGCTATGTCAATGGAGAAGATTCGTACTGGTGATCGTGTCGTGGTGTTGGCTGGAAGAGATAAGGGTAAAACTGGTTCTGTTATAGAGATAGTGCGTAAGTCTAATCGTGCTTTTGTTCAAGGTGTTAATATTGTTAAGTGTCATCAACGTCAAACTCCTAGTAAAGAAGCTGGTATTGTATCTAAAGAAGCATCTATACATCTTTCTAATCTGGCTTTAATTGATAAGGATGGTAAGAAGGTAAGGGTAGGATTTTCGTTTGTTGATGGTAAGAAAATTCGTGTAGCAAAGCGTTCTGGGGAGCCTATTCTATGATTAATTGTAGTTATGAACCTCGTTTGAAAAAAGAGTATCGTTTGCGTATTCGTAATGAAATGCAGAAAGAATTTTCTTATAAAAATGTAATGCAGATCCCAAAGATTGAGAAAATAGTAATAAATATGGGGGTAGGTGAGTCTGTGGTTGATTCCAAGAAATCGGAATTAGCTGCTTCTGATCTTGCTTTAATCGCAGGACAAAAGCCTGTCATTACTCGTGCAAGGCGCTCTATTGCTGGATTTAAATTAAGGTCTGGTATGCCAATAGGTGCTAAGGTTACTTTGCGTAGTACAAACATGTATGATTTTCTTGATCGTTTGATTAATACGGGTATGCCACGCATTCGTGATTTTCATGGCTTGAGCTCTAAAAGTTTCGATGGTCGTGGTAATTATTCTTTTGGTATAAAAGAACATATTATTTTCCCAGAAATTGACTATGATAAAGTTGATTGTATTTTAGGTATGGATATATCTATTTGTACTACGACTAATATTGATAAGGAAGCTAAGTATTTGTTGACTTTATTTGGTTTTCCTTTTTTAAAATAATTTGAAAGGTTTGTGAATATATGGCAAAGGTCAGTGCAGTTGAAAAAAATAAGCGTCGTTTAAAAATAGTTGCTAAACAGATGCCTAAGAGACTTGCTTTAAAAAAAAAGGTAATGGATAAGTCAGTTACTTTAGAGGAAAGATTTAATGCTATGCTTGAATTGGGTTCTTTGCCTCGCGATGGTTCAAAGGTGAGGATTCGTAATCGGTGTGAGGTTTCGGGACGTTCTAGAGCTGTTTATAGGGAATTTCGGTTGTCTCGCTTAGCATTGCGTGAATTGGGTAGTTTTGGTAAGATTCCAGGTATTATTAAGTCAAGTTGGTAAGGAATATAAGTGATATGAGCTGTCTAGGAGACATGTTAAGCCGTATTCGTAATGCAAATCTTCGGCACAAATCTTCTGTTGCAATCCCTTTTTCTAGGTTGCATGCTAGTGTTTTAGATGTGTTACAAGAAGAGGGTTATATCATAAAATATAATAAAATTGATATTGGAAAAGGTATTTCTCAATTAAATGTTGAGTTAAAGTATCATAATGGTGCTTCTGTGATACGTAAAATTGATTGTGTATCTAAGCCAGGTAGACGTTTGTATTCTTCTGTTAAGGATATTCCTCAGGTTTCCAATGGATTGGGTATAATGATTGTTACAACTTCAAAGGGGGTAATGTCAGATCATCGAGCTCGAGAGTGTAATGTTGGGGGAGAGGTGCTGTGCTCTGTATTTTAAGATTAGTTCTTATTTCACGTTTTTCTGGTTGGAGTTTGTCGTATGTCTCGAATTGGTAAAAAGATCATTCAAGTTCCTTCAAAGGTGGATGTATCAATTGAAGGTCGTGAAATAAAAGTTAATGGTCCAAAGGGGCAATTATCCTTTGTGATTATGAAGGATATAAGTGTTTCTCTTAAAGAAAATTTATTGTCTGTCGGTATCCTGAATAATTCGAAAAAAGCTCGTTCTGCATGGGGTATGTCACGTACTATGATTAGTAACCTATTTCAGGGAGTAACAGAAGGTTATGAGCGTAAGTTAGAAATTAATGGGGTAGGATGTAAGGCTTCCATGGATGATGGTAATCTAAAGATTAGTTTGGGATTCTCCCATGATGTTATTTATCCTCCTATGGAGGGTATTTCTATTTTTGCTACTAAGCCAGTTGAAGTTTTGATTTCTGGTATAGACAATCAAAAAGTTGGACAAACTGCTTCTGAGATTCGTTCTTATTTCAGGGCAGAGCCTTATAAGGGTAAAGGAATAAAATATAGTGATGAAATTATTGTGCACAAAGAAGGTAAGAAGAAGTAGAAGGGAGTGCTATTTATAATGGCTGTTAAGAAAAAAGTTCTTGATCGTCGCCTTAATCGTATACGTCAGAATTTAAAAAGTGTCTCAAAAGGTCGTTTGAGATTGAATGTTTACCGTTCATCTAGTCATATATACGGACAGATTATAGATGATTTTTCTGGTCATACTCTTGCTGCATGTTCAAGTTTAAATGAGAAACTCCTGTCATATTTAAAGAATGGATCTAATAAAGTCGCTGCTACTGCTGTTGGAGGCCTTTTGGCAAAGCGTGCAGTTGCAGTTGGTATTGAAAAAGTTTATTTTGATCGTGGAAAGAATTTATACTGCGGTAGAGTTGCTGCATTAGCTGATGCCGTTCGCAAAGGTGGAATTGAGTTTTAATATTTTTTGATAAAATGCTTTAAGGAGAAAATGTGCTAAGTTTTTACTATTTTTTAGAAGGGATTCATCAGTGATGGCACAAAAAGAGCGTTCTCAACGTGAAAATTGGCAAAATAACGAAGAGCGTGACAATAATATTGTTGATCGTATTGTTTCTATCAATCGTGTTTCTACAGCTCTTCCTGGTGGTCGTCGGTTTGCTTTTTCTGTTTTAGTTGTAGTAGGAGATACCAAGAGTAAGGTTGGTTTTGCTCATAGTACTGCTAGAGAAGTTCCAGAAGCCGTTCGAAAGGCAACTGAGGCAGCTAAGCGTAACATGATATCTGTCTCGCTATTGGATGGTCGTACTTTGCATCACGATGCTGTAGGACGTCATGGTGCTGGTGAGGTCTTGATGAGATCTGCTAAGGCTGGAACTGGGGTTATAGCTGGTGGAGCTATTCGTGCTGTTTGTGAAGTTCTCGGCGTGCAGGATATTGTTGCCAAATCTATTGGTTCTTCTAATCCTCATAATGTGGTACGTGCTACATTCGAGATATTTCGTTCTCAATCTCATCCAAGAGATGTGGCTAGTCGCAGGGGTATAAAGCATTCGGTTCTTCAATCAAGGCGTATTTTTGCTATAAAGAAATCTAAATCTTCTTCCAAAAACAGCGGGGAGGGTAATTAGAGGTGTCTCCTTATACTACGGTAAAAAAAATAACTGTTAAACAGGTTGGAAGTCCTATTCGTCTTCCTTCTATTCAGCGTAGGGTTTTGATTGGATTGGGATTGAATAAGATGAATCGTTATAGTACTTTGGATGATACTCCTTCTATACGTGGGATGGTTCATGCTGTCCGTCATCTTGTTCGTATTGTTGAATAAGATTAGTAGGGATTTAAAAAAAAAATGAAGTTAAACGAAATTCATTGTGATAAGGGATCTTCTAAGGCTAAAAAAAGAGTTGCTCGTGGGATTGGTTCTGGAACAGGTAAAACCGCTGGTAGAGGTGTTAAAGGGCAAAGGTCTAGATCTGGAGTTAGTATTCGTGGTTTTGAAGGCGGACAGATGCCTTTGTATAGACGTTTACCTAAGCGTGGATTTGTTAACATTCATGCTTGTAGCTTCGTCACTATATCGTTGGCACGTTTACAGTCTTATATAGATAAAGGTAAGTTAGATTGCTCTTCGGAAATAGATGCTAGTGCTCTTATTGCATCTGGTATTATACGAGGTCGTCAAAAGGGAGTCCGTATTTTATCTGATGGTGAATTGAGAGAAAAAGTTGTACTGCGTGTTTCGGGTGCTTCTGCTTCTGCAATTGCAAAAATTGAGAAGTTGGGAGGTAGTGTTGTTATTGTTTAGTTTAAAACAACTTGTAAATAAAAGTTAGTCGTAATTATTAAAATGGTATTTAATATTTTGTGATTTTAGCTATTTTTTTGTTATTTAAGGGATGGAATTTTTATGGCATCTGCTGTAGAGCAATTTGTTTCTAATTTGAGTCTCTCTTCTTTTTCAAAGTCGAAGGATTTAAAGTCTAGGATTGTCTTTACTATTTTTGCTCTTGTTGTATATCGTCTAGGAACTCATGTTCCTCTTCCAGGCATTGATCTTGTTGCTTATACAAAAGCTTTTCAATCCAAGAGTACAGGTATATTCGGACTATTTAATATGTTCTCAGGAGGAGCTGTAGAACGTATGGCAGTTTTATCATTGGGTATTATGCCTTATATTTCTGCATCTATTATTGTTCAATTGGTGGCTTCTATAGTTCCTTCTCTTGAAAGTCTTAAGAAAGAAGGTGATCGTGGGCGTAAAATAATAAATCAGTATACTAGATATGCTACAGTTATCTTGGGTGCTCTACAAGCTTATGGTATTGCAGTTGGTCTAAGGAATGGTCAAGGAATCGTTCTAGATTCTGATTCTTTCTTTGTCTTTTCCACTATTATTTCTCTCCTTGGCGGTACTATGTTTCTTGTATGGTTAGGTGAGCAGATTACCGCTCGTGGCATAGGTAATGGTATTTCTCTGGTGATTTTTAGTGGTATTGTTGCTAGTCTGCCTTCTTCACTTATTGGTATTCTTGAGCTTGGAAGAGTGGGGAGTATTCCTGCTATTTTTATATTATTAATTCTTTTTTCTATAATTTTAGCTATTGCTTTTGTTGTTTTTTGTGAGAGAGCTCAACGTCGTCTTGTAATTCAATATCCAAAACGCCAAGTAGGAAATCGCATATTTAAAAATGATGTTTCTTATTTGCCTTTAAAGCTAAATACTGCTGGTGTAGTTCCGTCTATATTTGCTTCTTCTCTGTTATTGTTACCTGCTACTATTGTGAGTTTTATTGATATTAGTTCTTCTCCTTTATGGGTGGCAGATTTAGTTGGATCTTTAGGGCGTGGACAATTATTGTATGTTGTTTTGTATTCAATATTTATTGCTTTTTTTTCTTTTTTTTATACCGCTATTGTTTTTAATCCGAAAGAGGCTGCAGATAATCTTAAAAAGCATGGTGGTTTTGTTCCTGGTATTCGTCCAGGAGATCGCACTGCAGTCCATATTGATTATGTATTGACTAGAATTACGGTTGTTGGAACTATATATCTAATTTGTATATGTATTTTTCCAGAGATTTTAGTTGCTTTCACTGGTATATCTGTATCGTTGAGTGGGACTTCTTTGTTAATTATTGTTAGTGTTATTTTGGATACCGTAATGCAAATTCAAGGATATTTAATTGCTCAGCAGTATGATGGAGTTTTAAGAAAATCTAGAAGTCAAAAGAAAAGATCATGATAATCATATTTTTAGGGCCTCCTGGATCTGGGAAGGGAACGCAGTCTTATATTTTGTCGAAGAAATTAGGATTTCCTAAATTGTCTACTGGCGATATGTTGCGTTCAGAAGTAGACAAAGATACGTCTCTTGGTAAAAAAATTAATGGTATCATGGAATCGGGTGCCTTGATTTCTGATAGTATTGTTAATCAGATTGTTTTTGATAGAATAATTCTTCCTGACTGTTCTTGTGGTTTTATCCTTGATGGTTATCCTAGAACCGTAGATCAAGCTAAAAAATTTCAATCTATTATCTCGGATATAGGTTTTTCTATAGATGCTGTAATTGAGCTACAGGTGGATGTTTCTTCTATGTTTGAAAGGATAAAAGCTCGCGTTTCGGAAGCTATTTCCTCTGATAAATATGTTAGATCAGATGATAAGTATGATGTTTTTCTTAAAAGAATGGAATGCTATCAAAAAAAAATGCTGCCTCTGTCTTCATATTATAGTAATATGGGATGTTTACATATAATAAATGGTATGTTGGATGTAGATATAGTATCAAAAAATATAGATTCTCTTATTTTTTCTATAAGGAAAAAATACGGTGGTAGTTGATTATTTTTTTTATTTCTGTAGGTTATGTAATAATTTTATTTTTTATGTTTATTGTGAATATTTTGAATGAGATTCGAAATATATAGGTTTTGTGGTTTTTGGGAAAGGAGATCTTAGTGTGGCGTGTATTGCTGGTATCAATATTCCACGTACAAAGGGTATAGGTTCGGCGCTTCTTTATATAACTGGCATCGGTCCTAAAGGTGCGAAGGATATTTGTGATAGACTATCTATTGCATTCGATTATCCTGTTAATAAGCTTGTTGAATCAGAAATTACTCAGATTAATCAGATTATTGAACGAGAATACATAGTGGAAGGCGAGTTACGTCGAATGGTTTCCATGAATATAAAGTCCTTAATGGATTTAGGTTGTTATCGCGGTTTGAGGCATCGTCGCCGTTTACCTGTTCGCGGACAGCGTACTCATACAAATGCTCAAACTAGGAAGAAATCTGGTAAAGGTGGAATCACTAGAAAGAAATAGTTTTTTTGTGTTTTAATTGTGGGAGTTTAATTTGTTTATTATTTTGGGATATTTAAGGAGAAGAGAGAGGGAAATGTTATAATGCTCAAGAGCCCTTCTCGTATTCGTAATCGTGAGCGGAAAAACATAGTTTCTGGTCGTGCTCATGTGGTATCAACGTTTAATAATACTAGGATTACGATAACAGATCCTCATGGTAATACTATTGCTTGGTCTTCTCCTAAGGTAGTAGGTTTTTCTGGATCCCGTAAAAACAGTCCTTTTGCTGCTCAAGTCGCAGCTGATGATTGTTCAACAAAGGCTAAAAATCATGGTATGTCCTCTTTAGAGGTAAGTGTCAGTGGATTGGGTGCTGGGCGTGATTCTGCTTTGAGGGCATTGCGATCTATTGGTTTTACTATTGTGTCTATTTGTGATGTAACTATGATAGCTCATAATGGATGTCGTCCTCGTAAAAGACGTCGCATTTAAACCTCTTTTCGTAATTTTTCAATTCAATTTAGTCGTGGATTGCTAACTATTTCGATTGATTGTTGGATATTTTTAAAAGGTTGGTATTATGATCCAAAAAAACTGGCAAGAATTAATTAAGCCGAATAATATTGAGTTTACAGTCCTTGGACAAAAAGAAGAAAATAGGACTTTGATGATAGCTGAGCCTCTTCCGCGTGGTTTTGCTCATACCCTTGGTAATGCTCTTCGTCGCGTTTTGATGTCTTCGTTGCGTGGTTCTGCAATAACTGCTGTTCAAATTGATGGTGTTTTACATGAAATTTCATCTATTAAAGGGGTTAGAGAAGATATAACAAATATTATCCTAAATATTAAAGGCATTAACCTGAAAATGTCTGGTGACTCCAATAAGAAGGTAACTATTTTTAAGCGTGGTCCTGGAGTTGTTACTGCGGGTGATATACAAACTGTTAGCGATATCGAAATTCTTAATCCAGATTGTGTTATTTGTAATCTTGATGTTGATGCGGTAGTTCGTATGGAGCTTACTGTTTCTAAGGGACATGGTTATGTTCCTGCTAAAAATCATAGTGCAGATAATAATCCTATTGGTTTAATTGCAATTGATGCTTTGTATTCTCCAATCAAGAAAGTATCTTATAAGGTCGAGAGTGCTCGTGAAGGGCAGAATCTTGATTATGATAAGCTAAGTATGACTATTGATACTGATGGTTCTATTAGTGGAGAAGATGCAGTTGCTTTCGCGTCACGAATTTTACAGGATCAATTGAGTATGTTCGTCAATTTTGATGATCCTAAAAAGGAAGAAAAAGAAGGTATGGATGTAGATTCTCTTCCTTTTAATCCTGCTCTTTTGAAAAAAGTTGAAGAATTAGAACTTTCTGTTCGATCAGCTAATTGTTTAAGAGGTGATAATATTGTTTACATAGGTGATTTGATTAGAAAAACTGAGGCTGAGATGTTGCGTACGGCTAATTTTGGTCGTAAATCTCTTTTAGAAATCAAGGGAGTGCTAGCAACAATGGGATTATTCCTTGGTATGAATTTGCCAGATTGGCCTCCAGAAAGTATAGAAGAGTTAGCGAAAAAATATGAAGATAAGTGTTGAAATGAAATTATTTTTTTGGAATAAAAGGAGAAGGGTATAATGCGACATGCTGTAAGTGGAAGGAAGTTAAATAGGACTTCCAGTCATCGTAAGGCTATGTTCTCTAATATGGCCGCTTCTCTTATTTGGCATGAGCAGATTGTAACTACTCTTCCAAAAGCTAAAGAGTTGCGTCCTATTGTTGAGAAACTTGTCACTTTAGGGAAAAAAAGTAGTTTGCATTCTCGTCGTTTAGCGATATCTAGAATTAGAGACTATAAGGTTGTTTCTAAGTTGTTTAGTGTAATAGCTGACCGTTATGCTACTCGTTCTGGTGGATATTTACGTATTATGAGAGTTGGATTTCGTTATGGTGATAGTGCTCCTATGGCAGTAATTGAGTTCGTAGATCGCGATGTTTCTGCAAAAGGAAATCCTATGAGTGGTAAATTTCATAGATAATAATTTATCTTTCTTATTTTTTTATAAAAATTGTCTATTTGCTAATTAAAGTGTTTTATTTAGGTATTTTTCGAATTTAGAGAGATATCTATATTGATATTAATTATGTTTTTGCTTGTGTAGGAATTTTTGTTTTATTAATTTATGCTTAAAAAACAACTTATGCTTTTATGTATATTTAGTAGAGTTATTTTTTCCATTAAGAATATTTCTCCTTCTCTGAGATTGGTGGTGTTTTGTCTAAAAATATAAAAAAAGTTGTCCTTGCTTATTCTGGAGGTCTTGATACTTCGATTATATTAAAATGGCTTCAGGTAGAAAAAGGTTTTGAGGTAGTGGTTTTTATCGCTGACCTTGGTCAAGGAGAAGAGTTAAAAATTGCATGCGACAAGGCTAGATTTCTCGGATCATCGAAAGTATACGTTAAAGATTTGCGGAGAGAATTTGTTCGTGATTTTGTATTTCCTATGTTTAGAGCTAATGCTTTATATGAGGGGTCTTATTTATTGGGTACGGCTATTGCTCGCCCTTTGATTTCTAAATATCTAGTTGATATAGCCTGTGAAACAGGAGCAGATGCTATTGCACATGGATCTACTGGTAAAGGTAATGATCAAGTACGTTTCGAGTTATCTGCGTATGCTTTGAATTCAGACATAAAAATTATTGCTCCATGGAGACATTGGTCGTTTAAAGGTAGGCAGGATCTTATTGATTTTGCTAAAAAACATGAAATACCTATTGATAAAAATAAACTAGGAGAAGCCCCTTTCTCTGTAGATACTAATTTGCTACATTCTTCTTCTGAAGGTAGAGTTCTTGAAGATCCATCTCAGCAGGCACCAGAGTATGTTTATAAAATGATTGTTTCTCCTGAAGAGGCTCCTGACGAACATACTATTATTAAAATTGACTTTAAAAAAGGTGATCCTGTCGCCATTAATGGTGAATTAATGCCGCCAGAGGTATTGCTGGATAAGTTAAATCAATATGGTATTCGTAATGGAATTGGGCGTATTGACATAGTGGAAAATAGGTTTGTTGGAATTAAATCTCGAGGTGTATATGAAACTCCTGGAGGTACTATTTTATTACATGCTCATCGTGCTATTGAATCAATTTCTTTGGATTCAGGAGCTGCTCATTTAAAAGATGATTTGATGTCTCGCTATGCGAATATTATATATCAGGGTTTTTGGTTTTCTCCCGAAAGAGAGATGCTCCAAGCGTTAATTGATAAAAGTCAAGAATATGTAGAAGGTTCCGTTAATATAAAGCTTTACAAAGGAAACGTAATGATTATTGGTCGTGAAAGCAATAAATCTTTATATTCGGATAAGCTTGTAACTTTTGAAGATGACTTTGATTCTTATAATCAAAATGATTCAGAAGGTTTTATAAAATTACATGCTTTGCGTTTGCGTACTTTAGCAAAGCGTAACGAAGTTTAATACATAGATAGTTTGTTAATATTAATAGTATTTTTTTATTTAAATGAGATCTTTTAGTTAAATGATTGAGATTGGTATTTAAAGAAATATACTATTTGTTTTGTAACGTCAGTAATTTATTTTTTAATATATGAAAGATTTGAATATATGCAGATTCGCAATATAGCTATTATTGCTCATGTAGATCATGGCAAAACAACATTAGTTGACGAGCTTCTTAAGCAATCAGGGGTTTTTCGTGATAATCAGCGTGTTAGCGAACGTGTTATGGATTCCAATGATTTAGAAAAAGAACGTGGTATTACTATACTTGCAAAGGTTACTTCAATTGTATGGAATAATGTTCGTATTAATATAGTTGATACTCCTGGTCACGCCGATTTTGGAGGTGAGGTTGAGAGAATCTTATGTATGGTAGAAAGTGTTGTTGTCCTTGTTGATGCTGCTGAAGGTCCTATGCCACAAACAAAGTTTGTTGTTGGTAAAGCTTTAAAAATAGGTCTTCGTCCAATAGTGGTAGTGAATAAAGTTGATCGTTCTGATGAACGAGCTGATGAAGTAATAAATGAGGTTTTTGATCTTTTTTCAGCTTTAGATGCAACTGATGATCAGTTAGATTTTCCAATTCTTTATGGTTCTGGCCGAAGTGGTTGGATGAGTAACTCTCCTGATGGTTGTCGTGATAAAGGTCTGTCTCCCCTTTTAGATCTTATAGTAGAACATGTTCCTGCTCCTGTAATAGGTGAAGGAGAATTTAAGATGATAGGGACTATTTTAGAGAAAAATACATTTTTGGGTCGTATTATAACAGGACGTATTCATTCAGGATCTATTAAATCAAATCAAAATATTAAGGCTCTTGGTCCTGATGGTACTTTGGTTGAAGTTGGTCGTATTTCTAAGATTCTTGCTTTTCGTGGAATTGATCGTCAACCAATAGATGAAGCTCATGCAGGGGATATAGTTTCTATTGCGGGTTTAGTTAAGGCAACAGTAGCTGATACGTTTTGTGATTCTTCTGTTGATGAACCATTGAAATCACAACCTATTGATCCTCCAACTGTGACTATGACATTTGTTGTTAATGATTCTCCTTTGGCTGGTACTGAAGGAGACAAAGTTACGAGTCGTATGATACGAGATCGTATTTTTAAGGAAGCAGAAGGTAATGTTGCCCTGAGAGTTGAGGAAAGCAGTTCAAAAGATGCATTCTTCGTATCTGGTAGGGGAGAACTTCAACTTGCTGTTTTGATTGAAACTATGCGTCGTGAGGGTTTTGAATTGGCAGTTTCTCGTCCTCGTGTTGTAATAAAAAAAGAAGGAGATGATCTTTTAGAGCCTGTTGAAGAAGTGGTTATTGATGTTGATGAGGAATATTCTGGATCAGTTGTGCAAAGAATGACTTTATACAAGTCTGAAATGATAGAGTTACGCCCTTCAGGTTTAGGAAGAGTTCGTCTTGTATTTCTCTCTCCTACACGTGGTTTAATAGGATATCAATCACAACTAATGACTGATACTCGTGGTACTGCTACTATGAATCGTTTATTCCATTCTTATCAACCTCATAAAGGAGAAATAGGAGGTCGTAATAATGGTGTTCTTTTATCTAATGATGATGGCAAAGCCGTAGCTTATGCATTGTTTAATCTTGAAGATCGTGGATCTATGATTGTAGAGCCTGGTGATAAAGTATACCAGGGTATGATAGTTGGTATTCATACTCGAGAAAATGATCTAGATGTTAATGTTCTTAAAGGTAAGAAATTAACTAATATGCGCGCTTCAGGAAAAGATGAGGCTGTTAAGTTAGTGCCTGCGGTTAAAATGACCTTAGAGCAGGCTCTTTCTTGGATACAAAATGATGAATTAGTTGAAGTAACTCCGAAGTCTATTCGTTTGAGAAAGATATATTTAGATCCTAATGAACGTAAGAGAAAAGGAAAATTGGTAAACTTAGAATATGATATTTGACATTTTTATTTTAAACGAATAAATGGTTTGTAAAAGTTAAATATTATTGATGCAATGTTTATTCTTGCAATTTTCTATAGGAAATAATCGTTTATAATAAAAAAATGATATATATAAAGAATGAGGAAATTAATGAGATTAAACGAAATTTCCGTAGGTGAGAACTCGCCAGTAGATGTTAATGTTTTTATTGAAATTTCTCTTGGTGGATATCCTATTAAATATGAACTAGATAAGAATAGTGGTATTCTTGTAGTAGATCGTTTTATTTCTACTTCTATGCTTTATCCAGGTAACTATGGTTTTATTCCAAATACTCTATCTGATGATGGTGATCCTGTTGATGTTATTATGTATAATGCAGAGATTATTTTACCTAATTCTGTCGTAAGTGTTCGTCCTATAGGTGTTATGAAAATGGAAGATGATGGAGGAATGGATGAAAAAATACTTGCAGTTCCATCACATAGTGTAACTAGATTGTATGATTCAATCAAAAGTTATAAAGACGTTCCCCAAGCTTATTTGAAAAAAGTAGAACATTTTTTTAGACATTATAAAGATCTTGAACATGGGAAATGGGCTAAATTAGATGGTTGGGAAGGAGTTAATAGTTCTCATAAAATAATATTGGAATCTGTGCAAAGAGCAATTAAAGCGTAGGATGATTTTTTATTTTTACAATGTACTGATTTCTTAACTGATGTAATTAATGTAGGTTTTTGATTGAAAATACTATTTTCTAATGAATTTTGGTTAAGGAAAGATTTTATATTTTTTAGTATTTTTGCGTTAAGAATGTAATACTGTAATAAACGATATCTTATTTTATAAATTAATATCACTATGATATAAGTAATTTTAAAAATAATTGTAGGATATATATTGCCATTAGGGAAATTATTGGAGATAGATCTATTCTTGTAAAATTAATTCCAAAGAAAGGAATAATTCTTCTTACCATTGATAAAAGTGGTTCTGTGGAATTATAAAGTATTTCCCTAGCTGTTTTTACAAAAAGATTATAAGTATTTAATATATTATATCTGTATAGAAAAGATATCACAATTCTCATAATTATGATGTCAAAATATAATTCTAGAATTAAGTGCATTATTTTAAATAGAAAATTCATGTTATTTTCCCTCGATTTTTAAAATGACAGCGCTGATATTTTTTATATATGAAATAGTAATAAAAAAAC
>NZ_JAAEJX010000017.1:0-13286 GCF_036858155.1 Candidatus Liberibacter brunswickensis
CATTAGGATGGTATTATCAACTTTTGATTTTATTTGAAAATCATAATAAAAGAAAATTAAGCAAAAAAATAATATGACTATTACTTTTTATATAAGTATATCTTTCCTAATAAGATGTAATTTAATTTATTTTTACTTAGATCTAAACTAAAAAATTTTCTTTGAACTTTTTTTATTGCGTTTAATCATTTTCTTATTGATAATTTATAAATAACTTGCTCAAATTAACTATTTTTTATTTAAATTATTTTTATTGATTATCTCAATAACAAATATTTTTTATTATTATTTATAATTTATTGGTTTTGTAGATAGTAAAAAAATTGTTTTATTATTTATAATTGATCATTATTTAATTTCTTTTATACAAGATATCATTGCATGTATTATGGGTTTTTGGTATACCATTCAAACCGTTAAGAAAAGTTATGTATAGCTTTAAACATTTTCTTAATTTTTCAAAAGTAAGGCTAATCTATATGAAAAAATATCATAAAATCAAGTATTTATGATGTTCATAAAATGTATTAGATTATAATTAGTTTAATGTAATTATTCGTGTAGGTAGGGATTAACATTCCATATGCTTGAATACTATGCTGATTAAGGAGTAGCAATGTTATTAAATATTATAAAAGATTTTTATATTTTTAGAGTAGGATTTTTTATTGTATTGATGATGAGCAGTTTATCCAATGTATATGCTACTACTACTTCACATCCTTCTCCTACATTGCACAACCAGTTTTCTAAATGGTCCGTATATCAATATCCAGACTTAGATAAGACCGTTTGTTTCGCCCTTTCTATTCCTAATGTTTCAGAACCTGAAAGTGTTAAACATGGAATTAATTTTTTTATTGTTTCAGCGAAAAACAAAACAAGTGATTCTTATCTTCCGGAATTAGTTATGGATTATCCTTTAGATGAAGAAACAATGGTTTCTGTTGAAGTAAGTGGAAAATATTCTAGTGGCCAAATATTTAAAATGAAACCTCATAATAATAGGGCTGTATTTGAAAAAAGGTTTTATGATGATATGCTTATTAAGGAAATGCGATCGGGAAAGGAATTAATTGTATCTGCTAGATCTAAACGTGGAACTAATACTCGTTATGTATATTCTCTTACTGGTTTGTCTAATGCTATTGCAGATGTTCTGAAATGTAAGTAAATTATCTCGTTTTCCCCTTTTATTACTAAAGTCTTATCTGTGTATTGTTTTGTAAAATTAAGGTTATACAGAGTTATTATCTTTTACAAACAGTTGATTTTTAGGATAGTTTAATTTGAATATTTTTAAAAAAAAATCTTTGATTGGCATGATGAGAGAAGAGATAGAAAATTCTTTGCTCGAAATAGGAATTATGCCAGCTCAATTAAAAATGCGTACATCGCAGATCTGGAAGTGGATATATGTTCGAGGTGCACGTAATTTTCAAGTTATGTCCGATATTTCAAAAGAAATACGTTGTCTTCTAGATCAGCATTTTAGTATCATTTATCCAGAAGTTGTTGATGAAAAAGTTTCCACTGATGGTACACGTAAATGGCTATTACGTTTTCCTGAGAGATGTGCTGGTGGTTCTGTAGATATTGAAACGGTTTATATTCCTGAAAAATCTCGTGGTACTTTGTGTGTTTCTAGTCAAGTTGGTTGTTCTTTGACTTGTTCTTTTTGTTATACGGGAACTCAACAATTAGTACGCAATCTCACAGCAGAAGAAATATTATTGCAAATTCTTTTAGTTAGAGATCTTTTAGGAGATTTTCCAGGATGTAGAGATATTGAAGGAATGATAGTTCCATTGTTAGGTCGTAAGATCTCTAATATTGTTATGATGGGTATGGGAGAGCCTCTTTGTAATTTCGATAATGTAAAAAAATCTTTATTAATTGCCAGTGATAGTATGGGGTTATCTTTTTCAAAACGTCGTATTACTCTTTCTACTTCTGGATTCGTACCTAATATTGCGAGAGTTGGAGAAGAAATTGGAGTGATGTTGGCTATTTCTTTGCATGCAGTTAATAATGATCTTCGAAATATTTTAGTGCCTATTAATAGAAAATATCCTTTGGAAATATTAATGGATGCATGTCGTAATTATCCAGGTTTATCTAATGCAAGGCGTATTACTTTTGAATATGTTATGCTTAAAGGTGTTAATGATAGTCCTAAAGATGCAATCAACCTTATCAAAATTCTCAAGGGTATTCCTGCAAAAATAAATCTTATACCATTTAATCCTTGGCCAGGATGTGATTATCTTTGTTCTGATCAAAAGGATATTTCAATATTTGCTGAATGTATTAAACGCTCTGGATATTCATCTCCTATTCGCACTCCACGAGGAGTTGATATTTTAGCAGCATGCGGTCAATTGAAATCTCTTTCCAAAAGACCTTTGAAGGTTTCTAATAAGGATATTAAGAGAGAAGTAATTATACAATGATAATAAATTTAATTGAATATATATAAGATATATATCACATTATAATTAGTCTAAAATATCCGCGTAAATGATAACATATTATCATAAATAAAATTAGTATTGTTATTAGATTTTTCTGTTGTCATTCTTCAAACGTTGTGCTGGGAAAAGTATAACATCTCGAATAGAGGGTGCATTGGTCAATAACATAATCAAACGATCTATTCCAAGGCCTAATCCACTTGCTGGAGGCATTCCATAGGTCATTGCATCTAAAAAATCTTCATCAAGAATTGTAGGTTCTCCACGTTCATGGGACTGTTGAACTTGTTTTTCCATACGTATGCGTTGTTCTACAGGATCATTAAGTTCGGAAAATGCATTACATATTTCCCATCCATTGCAGTATGTTTCAAAACGTTCTACTAGACGATTTTCTTCTGCTACTTCTTTTGCAAAAGGTGATACATCTTTGGGGAAATTTATGATATGAGTTGGATTTAGAATATTTTTCTCTATTTTTTCTTCAAAGACTGTCATCATGACTTCACCCCATAAAGAGTCTTCTGCGATTTCAATACCAATATTTTTTGCTACAGAACGTGCTTCTTGATCACTTTCTAAATTCATGAAATCAATTCCTGTTTTTTCCTTTATTAATTCTGGCATAGATTTACATGCAAATGGTGTTTTAAAAGAAATTACTTTTTCTCCAAATGTAATATCTGTCGTTTCGTATAGCTTTACAACAAGATTATGGAAAAGATCTTCTATTAATCTCATCATATCTCGATAATCAGTATAAGCCCAATAAGCTTCTATCATTGTGAATTCTGGGTTATGTCTTGAGGATATTCCTTCGTTACGAAAATTGCGATTTAATTCAAATACTTTATCAGTTAAACCAGATATAAGTACTCGTTTAAGATAAAGCTCAGGTGCAATTCGGAGATACATATCTGATTTTAGGATATTATGATGAGTTATAAATGGATCAGCAGTAGCACCTCCGTACATAGGTTGTAATATGGGAGTTTCTACTTCCATAAATCCTTTATTTTCCATAAAATTTCGTATTTGAGAGATAATATTACTTCTTTTTTGAAAACGTAATTTAGAGTCTTCATTGCTGATAATGTCAAGGTATCTTTTACGATATCTAATTTCTACATCAGATAATCCATAATATGTTTCTGGAATTGAGTTCAACGCTTTGCTAAGCATTGTTATTTTTTGTGCGTTAACTGTTAGTTCACCACGCTTAGTGCGACGTACTTCTCCTGTTACCCCTATAATATCACCTATATCAATCATAGGTAATAAATTTTGTGAATCTTGATCTGTTATGTTTTTATGAGTAAAAATTTGTATTTTACCGCTTGCATCGTGAATATCCATAAACATTCCAGAGTTGCGGGAAGAATAAACGCGTCCAGCAACAGTTATTATATCTTGCGATTTTTCGTCATTTTGAAGATAAGAATATTTTTTACTTACTTCAGCATTAGGTAAATCACGATGGAAATGAGTGGGATAAACTTCTGCTAAAGATTTCCTCAATATATCTAATTTTTGAGAACGAACTTCGATAGAATTAGAAGATAAAACCTCTTTAGTCATAATATTACTCATTTCATTTCTTTTTTTTATTATTTCTAATAATAGAATTATTAACTAACGTAATAGCATGTTTTAGGCGAAAATAAACAACGGAACGTCCTAAAATTTCTATACTGTCAAAAAGAGGTAAAGAATATTTAGATCCTGTTATTGTAAGGAAAATAGGTTTAACTATAACCTTAAGAGGTTTTTCTATATTTTGGGCTACATTGCGTAATGCCTTTTCAATATTTTCTCTTGTCCAAATTTGTGTGTTTTCTAATTCTTCTAGTGATCTTTTCAAGATATCTACAATTTCTGCTAGATCAAGAGAAATATTTTGAAAAGAATCCTCTGTTAAATTAATATCATGTTTAAATAAAAAATCTATCATTTTAGGAATCGAGGAAAGAGTTGTAATACGAGATTGCGCAAGTGTTAATGCTTTCGTAAGGCAATCTTTTTCTTTCACCCATTGTGATACACGAGATATAAATTCTATTGTAGATAGTTGTTCACGAATCCAACGACCATTTAACCAGTCTAACTTTTGTTGATCAAATACAGCTCCTGCCTTTGATAAATTATGAAGATCAAAACAATGGATTAATTGTTGTATATTCATTAATTCATCTTCCTCCTCATTTTTGTTTACAAACAAAAGAGCAAGAAAATTAATTAGAGCTTCTGGTAAATATCCCATTGCTGAATAATAGGAAATAGAAGTATTGTTTTTTCGTTTTGATAATTTAGATCTATCAGGATTTTTAATGAGAGGTATATGGATAAATTCGGGAATAGGGAAGTCTAAATATTGATATAATAGTATATGTTTGGGCACTGAAGAAAGCCATTCTTCTCCTCTTGCAACATGCGTGATTTTCATTAGATGATCATCAATGACATTTGCTAAGTGATATGTTGGCATTCCATCAGATTTTAATAAAACTTGCATGTCAACAGCATTCCAAGGAATTTCAATTTTTCCGTATACTTTATCTTGGAAGACACATAATCCTTGATTAGGAACTTTAAGACGTATTACATGTTGTTTTTTTTCTTTTAATAGAAGTTCTATTTCTTTATCTGAAAGTTTAAGACAGCAACCATCGTATCTTGATGGAATATTGCTTTTTCGTTGGGAACGTCGCATATCTTCTAATCTTTCTGTTGAGCAAAAACAGTGAAATGCGAGTTTTTTATCTAGAAGATTTCTTACATAAGATTGATAAATATTTTTTCGTTCTGATTGACGATATGGCCCATATTCTCCTCCTATATCAGGACCTTCATCCCAATTAAGACCACACCACTTTAAATATTTGATCACTGCATTTTCGGATTCTAACGTAGAACGTTTACTATCGGTATCTTCAATACGAAGTATAAATTTACCTCCAGTTTTTTTTGCTATGAGATAATTAAATAGAGCTGTATAAGCCGTTCCAATATGTGGTTCTCCAGTAGGAGAAGGAGCAATGCGAACTCGCACTTCATGATCAGAAATCATATATTTTTATCTTTCCAAAGATAATCTTAGTAAGATTAAGAGTTTTTGATTAATGTTAAGTGAGGATTATCCTCTCAGTCAAGAGTTTCAAAATAAAAGATAAAAAGAAAATAATTACTCATTATTAAAAGGAATATCTTGTTTTAAAAAAAATAAATTTATGCCTCCAAAACACGTGTCAAAAATGATTGTTTTTTGTATTGATATTTTCATAGTTCTGTGTACGAGAATATAGTAAATTTTATATTAGTAAAATTGCATATTCTTCCTCAATAAAAAATTAATTATATCTTTTATAAATAATTTGATAATCTTTTATCTAAAATATCTGTCAGATATATTTATTTTATTGTAATTATAGAATAGGTAATTAAAATAAAGGTTATTTTTTGTGATTTATTTGTTATTACCCGTTTTTTAGGAGATTTTTTTATGATTTTTAAAAAAGTTTATGCACAGTCAGATGTTCCTTCAATTACTTCTATTACTTCTCCCTTTGAAATGGCTTTTTTGTTTTTTATTTTGGCGGTAGTGTGGTATTTTTTAATTATTCGTCCACAACGTCAACAATTACAAAAACGTACAGAAAAATTACGCAACGTGCGTAGGGGAGATTCCGTAATTACATCTGCTGGAATCATAGGGAAAATTACAAAGGTTATTGATGATTCTGAAGTTGAAGTAGAAATATCCGAAAATGTACGTGTTCGTGTTGTTCGTTCGTTTATCTCTGAAATTATTTCAAAATCCGAACCTGTATCCGTAACCAAAAATAAGTAATAATAATTCTCTGATTCTAATTTGTTATTTAGTTATATGATATTATCTTGACGATTGATTATCACTATAACCAAGTAGGATAAATTATACATTACCTATTAATGTCTCCATAACATTACCTATTGAATGGGTTATAATGAAATGGTATCAATTACTAAATACAAATGGTTTCATGATCCTGATTTGATACATATTCTTTCGTTGCTTAACAAAGGAAAAGAAAAATCTTGTATTGTCGGAGGATCTATTAGAAACTCTGTGATGAACTTAAGTGTTCAAGATATTGATATTGCAACGACAATTCTGCCTAATATTGTAATAAAAATTTTCTCTAATACAAATTATAAAGTTATTCCAACAGGCATTGCACATGGAACTGTAAAAGTAGTATACCGAAAAAAATGTTTTGATATTACAACTTTGAGAAGTGATCTAATTACTGATGGTCGTTATGCTAGAGTTATATTTACGCGTGATTGGAAAGCTGATTCTTTAAGAAGAGATTTTACTATTAATGCCTTATATGCAGATCAATATGGTAATATTATTGATTATGTTGGTGGTTTGAATGATATTAGTAATAATAAAATAAAATTTATTGGTAATGCAGATAATAGAATTGCAGAGGATTATCTTCGTATTCTTCGTTTTTTTCGCTTTTTTGCTTGCTATGGTAAAAATAATAATATAGATCCTGATGGATTGGAAGCTAGTATAAATGCTAAAAAAGGTTTAAAAATACTTTCATCTGAACGCATATGGTCAGAAATAAAAAAGATACTAGAGGCAAAAAATCCTTTTGATGCAATTGTACATATGTATAATGGAGAGATATTCAAAGAAATATTCCTTGATGTACAAGAAAATTCTATTGATCACTTATCAAAAGTTATTGAAGTAGAAAAAATATTCGAATTTAATGTTGATCCTTTACTTCGTTTTATTGTTCTTATTTCTTTGCAAGATAAGGATTCTATTTTATCTATCGCTAAAAAATTAAAGTTATCGCGTGAAGAAAGATATTTTTTGATTTCTTTTATTAGCTTTAATTTTTATAATGAAGTTCCTTCAACAAAGGAAATTAAACAATTATTTTATCTTTATGGCAAAAGAGTTATATTAGCAAAATTAAAATTGTTTTTAGCTATCTCTTATAAAAGAATTTCAGATAAAAATATCCATTATATACTTCAAATGTTGTCTGATATTGTGTATTGGGAAAAACCATTATTTCCATTAAGAGGAGATGATGTTTTAAGATATGGCATTCCTCAAGGTAAAAATTTAGGGAATATTTTATTTCGCTGTAAACAAGAATGGATTAATTCTTCTTTTCAATTATCCCGTGAAGATTTGCTTTGTTTTTTGCAACAGTTAATATCTTCTTAAAGAAATATATTAAAAATACTAAGAATTATATATTTTGCTGTTCATATTTTACATCTTTTTTGAACTAAATTAGCTTAGATTAATAATTATGTGAAAAAATTTTAGGAGATACATAAGGAAGATCTTTTCTCCAAGCATTATAGTGTAGGTGCCATTGATATCGTGTATTATAATAAAATTTTAAAGGCAAAAAAATAGTTTTGCTTTTTAATCTTCCTTTTTCAATAGAGCTGTCATTTGTATTAGCAGCTTCATATACTGCGCCAGGTTCTGTTACGAGAGAGGGAACATTGTGTTCCCACCAATGTTTCATATCCATATCGATAGGACGAAATATATTTTTACGAATATTTAAAAGATCAATAGCAGCTTTTTTGCCGATAAAGTAACCAGTAGTTCGAGGAGACAATATTCTGGGTTGTAGTATACAAAAATTTCCTGGGACTGTGCATAAACAATCAGTTTTTTTATTTTTTCTTCTTAAAGAATCAAACTTTATCAGAATATCGCTTATATCACATTTGCTTAAATGTAAAATTAATTTGTTAAATCCATCTGAAAAATCAGCGTCGTCTTCTAAAATCACTGCACCTATATTTGAAGAATTTGCAATTTTTTTCCAAAGATCAATATGGCTCATATAGCAACCAATTTCAGGAATAGATAACAAACGTTTGAATTGGGATTTACGCTTTTGATTATAAAATATTTGTTTACAAATAGGATTGTTGTCTCCATATATTGCATCAAAAAAAGAAAATTTAATATTAATACGTGAAGCACGATTGCAAAATTTTTCACGCCTTGTATGGGAAAAAGGAAGGCTTATTACATATATAGGAATCGACATTAATTTTAAAACTCCATAAAAACGTCAATATGATAAGTAAATTTTTTATTTAAAAAACAATTTAGTAATACATCACGGAACTTAGTTTAATTTTATATAAATAATTAGATCTTATTACCTTTATATATTAGTTTTTATGTTTTTGATCGAAAATATAATACTTAAGTTTATATTTTTTTATCTTCGTGATAGTTTTGTTTTTTTTACTTGTCTACCATAATACATATTATTATCTGAATATGTATATTTTGCAGCAACAATCTCTATTCTCATTTGAATTATATAACAAAATGAAGTTAGAAGGAGATAAATCAAAGCAAGTTCACAGTAAATGATAAGAGGCTGATAAGTAGTTGATACGATTCTCTGTGCTGTTTGAAAAATTTCTGGAATAGTGACGGTAGAGGCAAGTGATGTGCTTTTCAGGATCGATATGAATTCACTTGATAAAGGTGCAGCAGATGTAGAAATAGTCTGTGGCAATATAACATGACGCATAGTTTGTTTCCATGTTAATCCAATAGAATAAGAAGCATCCCATTGTCCTCGAGGGATTGAGACGATAGAGGAACGTATTATCTCTGATATATAAGCAGAAAAATTAAGTGTTAGGCTTATAACAATAGCAACGAATGAATCGAATATTATACCTATGTGGGGTAGTCCGTAAAATATTATAAATAATAATACTAAAAGAGGAATTCCTCTAAAAATCCACACGTAAAGTTGCATAATTAAAGATATTATACCTGGGAAAAAAATTCTGGTAATAGCTATGAAAATACCAACTATAATACTTAGAATAAAAGATATTGATGCAATTGGTAAAGTAAAAATGATGGCAGCGTAAAGAAGTTGCGGAAAAGAATCTATAATTAAATTAAACCAATCATATTGCATTAAATTATCTTCCAAAAATAAAATATATTTTTAGTTATGAAGAGCAAACTTTGACATTTGATATCACACTTTCGTCAAAATATTTATCAAATATTTTTTTATAAGTACCATCTAGATATATTTCGCATAAGGCTTCGTTAATAGATTTCTTTAGTGTAGTATCATCTTTTCGTAACATGAAAGCTATAGAATTGTTGTTTTTTATGTGATCGGCAATCTTGAATAGACGTCCATCATTAGGTCGAATTTCTAAAAAATTTAGAAAAGGGATATCAGGTATCATAGTTGCATCAGCTCTTTTGCTTAATAACAATTGCAATGATTGTTCAAAATTATTACTAAATATTAATTTAGATGTTAATTCTTTAGCAAATTGAGAAAGGTCTGTTCCAAGTATTTGTACAACTTTTTTCTTTTCTAGATCTTTAAAACTGTGAATATTATTTTCATTTATACGCACTATTAACAACAAATTATGTGTAATATAAGGAGTAGAAAAAATATATTTTTTTAGCCTGTTTGGTGTAATGGCAACGTTAACTAAAACATCGTAAAAGTTGGTATCAAGTCCAGCAATTAGTCCGCTTACTGCTGTTTCAAAAAATTCTATTTTTAAATTAAGTCGATTGGCTATATCTTTTATAATTTCAATATCAAATCCTATTAGTTCACCTATGCCGTTTTTAGAATGAAAACTATGGGGAGGATATATTCCATCTGTTCCAACTCGTAGAACTGATCTTTTTTCTTTATCACAAGGATATAAAACAGAATAGCAAGGAGAAATAATAAGTAACAAAGCACAAAGTATATATTTTGGAAAAAATATGCTTCTTAAATGCAAAATGATACGATGCATAAATTATATTTCCTCTCATTTTTTTCATTTTATTACCTTGATTCTTTTTAATTCTATTCTTTTTTACAAAAAATGTACTGTACTTTGTTTTAAAATTATTATTTTATCCATTGTATTTATTTGTTTTTGAAGAAATGTAATTAACAATTTCTATTAAAAACTGTGATTTTTTCCCATATGAGCTAATAACTTTAGTTATTCTTTGATTTATTCGATTTATTTCTTCTTCTATCCACTTTTTACCTTTAATTTTAACAAAGCTATTATTTTTATTAGTTGCATTTTTAGCTGAATTTTTTTTTGTTTTGGAATTATTATCTTCAAAATCAATTAAGTCATCAACTAATTGAAAAATAATTCCTAAATTTTCTCCAAAAAAACGTAACCGATCCTTTTCTTCTTCACTTGCATGTGCAAGGATAGCTCCTACTTCACAAGCAAAGCGCATGAGTGCTCCTGTTTTCATTTCCTGTATCATAAACATATGTTTTTCATCTATAAATTTGTCTTGAATATCCAGCATTTGTCCACCTAGCATGCCTTGTATCCCTATATTGCGTGTTAGCGAAATAATTAATTCAGATCTTATGCTATCTTCTAGTTTAGTTTCTGGAGAACAAATGATTTCAAATGCATAGGTTAATAAGCTATTTCCAGCAAGTATAGCAGTAACTTCATCGTATTGAATATGTACTGTAGGCTTACCACGGCGAATATATCCATTGTCCATTGCTGGAAGATCATCATGAATTAGAGAATAACAGTGTACACATTCTATAGCAGCACCAATGCGCAATGCTGTTGAATGCTTATCTGTATTAAATAAGGAATAACATTCAGTTGCCAAAAACGATCGTATTTTTTTCCCTCCATGTAATGCATAACGAATAGCAGAAAGTAATCGGTCATTGTGCTGTTTTGTTATATGACACGATGTGTCTGATAATAGTTTATCTAATAGATTGTCTACTCTTGCGGAGTTTTCTTGTAATTTAGATAGCAAAGTATTATTCATTAGTTTATCCTGTTTTCCTTTACTTATTGTATTAGTATACTTTAATACATAAGATTAAGAAAACATTGGAAAAAATATAAGAAAAAATTTATATAATTTTTAAAACTTAAAATTAGAAAATTTCTATATAGATGATACACACGTAATGTATCATTGAAAATGTTTTCTATAAATCGATAATTTATAATTATATATAGGAAAGTAAAGATAATTTACTATAATATAGTTCTTATTGTAAATTTATGAAAATAAATTTTTTATCTGATTACTTATCATTTATTAAAATAGTTTATTGATTTTATGTACATTAATATTTTCCATTAAAAATTACTATTTATTTCAACAAATTATCTCGTAAATTAAAAGAAGATAATTTGGTTTTTAATTTTATTTTATAAAAGATTTTTCAATGTATTTGTTAAGCAAATTATTCCTTTACTTTAAAAAAGGCATTTTTTCTGAAAAAGCAAATTTTTCTATTATTTTCGCTTTGGCCTGTTTTTCTATAATATTGTCTACATTTTTTTTGATTTATCTTTTAGATTGGTATCATAAAAAATCTTCTATGGACGATGCTAATAATTCTGCTATTTTGGCTGGCGCATCAAGGATGGTATCTAATTTATATAGTTTAGGTGATAACATTTCAAATCATGCGAAGAGAGCTTTAGTAGAAAATACAAAAAATTTTATTAGAAATCATATCAAAGAAACTTTACTTAAAAATTATGCTTTATTTAAACGCGAAGAAATATATAACATTGTGAAAAATTCTAGTATTTTTATTTCGCAGAAGATGAGTAGTATAAGAAGTTCATCTAATCTATTAAGCAATAATTCTAATGTTCAAATTGGTAAAAATTTTTATCATCTAGATGTCACAACATCTTATGAAAATAATTTTCAATTTATAGAAGATCTTCTTGATAATAAAAATTACAATCAAAAGATTGTATCTTTTGTTTCTGCTCTTTTGACAATAGAGACAGGAGAACGTCCTATTTTTTTTGTGGAGCTAGTTCTTGATCTTTCTAATTCAATGAATTGTGCTATTAATTCAAATTCTATTTGTAAAAATAAAGATGATGCTAAAATAACAGCACTAAAAAATTCTGTTATTAATTTACTTGATGTAATAAATAGTTCAATTACTAAAAAAGAAGTATTTATGGGATTGATAGGATATACAACGCGTGTTGAAAAGAATATAAAACCATCTTTTGAAATTGATGAAATCCGAAAATATGTCAAAGATATGAATGCTATCGAGACAGGACTCACTGATTCAACTCCTGCAATGAATAAAGCTTATCAAATATTGACTTCTGATAAAAAGAGATCTTTTTTAGTTAATCTATTCCGTAGTAGGACGAAAATTCCTTCTCTTAATTTTCAGAAATATATCGTATTTTTGACAGATGGAGAAAACAATAATTCAGAAAGCAATACTAAAACAATTAAAATATGCGAAAAAGCTAGGAACAATTCTATAAAAATAATTACTGTATCGCTAGGTACTTCTGATAGATCACAAAATTTTTTAAAAAAATGTGTTGGTTCTCCCGAGTATCATTATGATGTCAAAAATATTTCTTCTCTTTTACAAGTATTCAAAGATATTTTTCAAACAATTATTCATCGTAAGTATCAAGTAAGAATATTAGAATGAATGATTTTAAATATACTATATCTATTCTCTCATATGAGTTGATTAGATATTATTTTATAAATAAGAAAAATCATATTTTTAAAAAGATATCTTAAGATATATCCTTATTTTTTCTATTTCCCAAATTAATAAGATGTTATATAAATACATATATAACTTATAAATAATTATCATATAAAACTATGAAATTTTAATGCATTTTTATGACAATATTAATTTATTATATTAAAAGTGATTTGCTTATAATTTTTAAACGAATAGAAGGTGTAAATGATATTTAAAT
>NZ_JAAEJX010000018.1:0-13215 GCF_036858155.1 Candidatus Liberibacter brunswickensis
TATCTATGGATACTTTCAGAACTTGGATATCCAAAGATTACGATAATTTGAAACAACGTTATGAAGATGCGAAGTTAAATTGCATGGAAAGTATGAGTGCTGAATTAGCTACAATTGTTTCAACACCGTTAACTGATGAAGAGAAACAATATCCTATAGCGTTTAAAAAGCGAGAATTGCGAATGAAACAATTACAGTGGGAATTGGAGAAACGCCATCGTTCTATTTATGGTAATCATGTATCAATAGAACATAAACACACAATAGATTTAAAACCGATATTAGATAAAGTTGATGAAAGGATTAGAACTAGGAGATTAAAAACAGTTCAAGATGCTTCTAATCAACCAGAAAAGACACTAGAATTACCAAGCAACACTAAACATGATTAATCCATCAGTTAGCATATAACTATTAAATCTAGGGTGGTTTGTGATGTTTTAAGAGCTTTAAGAGGCTTTAGGAGCTTTAGAAGCTTTATACAACTATCAGAACTAAGCAAGTTATCAGAGTTTACAGGTTTTTGTTGGTTGAAAAGGCTAGTACCTTAGTTTGTGTATTTTTGGGAGTTTTGATGTATATTTATAGGTTTAATACTATAGAAAATATAGGTTTATGAGTATATTTATGCGTCCCCCCCAAGTCGTTTTTCGTCCCACACATAGCCTACCCTCCGACAATTTTTATAAAATTTTGAAATATTGAAGTTTTTAATCTTGACATTGTCTAAAAAGCTTAGAAACATTCTCATAATAAATATTTATAAAAAAATACTAGGATACTAGTATAAAACAAAAAACTTAAATAAAGCTATATTTCCGTTGTTTTATCGCTTGCAAAGTAGTTAAATATTTGTTAATATACAACTGATGGTTTTAGGTCAGACCACATCCTCTTTCGTCGATAAGATAGGAGAGGGTTGCGGATGACCTACTGCAATTCTCTCTTATCTTATTTCCGTAGAGGAAATATCTTTTTGATAAGAGAATGGTAATATTGGCTAAAGAACTCCCAACAAATATTAAAGAAGAACAAAAGCTTTTCGGACTTGTTCTGTCTGAAGAGATGAAGCTTAGTTTTACCAATTTTGTTATGGATCTTTTCCCATGGTCTGAGGAAGGGACGCCATTAGAGCATTTTTCTGGTCCTCATCCTTGGCAACTAGATTTTATGGGAGCTGTTGATGAGAGCTGTATTGCTAATCTTAATAATCCCAATCCTGAAGTTTTTAAAGGTGCTATATCAGCTGGTAGAGGGATTGGCAAAACAACTTTAAATGCTTGGATGATGTTGTGGTTAATGTCTACTCGTCCTGGTATGTCGATACTTTGTCTTGCGAACTCAGAAACTCAGCTTAAAACTACGTTATGGGCTGAAGTTAGTAAGTGGCTGTCGATGCTACCCAACAAACATTGGTTTGAGATGCAATCTTTATCTTTGCATCCTGCTCCTTGGTATGCTGATGTTTTGAGTAATCAGCTTGGTATTGATGCCAAACATTATGCTATTACTTGTAAGACTTATTCAGAGGAACGGCCCGATACTTTTGTTGGACATCACAATACTTTAGGTATGGCGATATTCAACGATGAAGCTTCAGGAACACCTGATGCTATTAACATGGCTATATCAGGTTTCTTAACTGAGAAGAATGCTAATCGTTTTTGGGTTATGACATCTAATCCACGTAGGTTATCTGGTCAATTTTATGATATATTTAATAAACCTTTAGATGATTGGAAGAAGTTTCAGATAGATACACGTACCGTTGAAGGCATTGATCCGAGTTTTTACGAAGGGATTATATCTTCTTATGGGATTGATTCAGACCAAGCCCGAGTTGAAGTTTTAGGACAGTTTCCACAACAAGAAATAAATAGTTTTATACCGTTATATCGTATTGAAGAGGCGTTAAATAGGGAAGTTGCACCAGACCCTGATGCTCCATTAATCATGGGCTGTGATGTTGCGGGCGAAGGTGAAGATAGTACAGTTGTGGTATTGCGACGCGGTAGAATTATTGAACATATATTTGATTGGTCGGGCAAGCCTGTACGGGTCTCAAGCAAGAGGATTGAAGATTTAATAAACAAATATAAGCCTGATGCGGTGGTAATTGACGGTAATGGTTATGAGGGAGGATCAACTTGTGATTATTTAGAAGGGGAAGGTTTTGTTATCAATCGAGTTATAGGTCAAAACCGAGCTGAAGAACATGAATACTATCGGAATAAACGTACGGAATTGCATGTAAAAGGGAGAGATTGGCTAGAATTTGGTAAGTTACTTAATCATCTTAGATTAATCCAAGATTTAAAATCTTTAGAGTCTTTTACAGAGCCTACTACTGGCAAATTGGCTATAGGAAAGAAACGTCAAAAAGGGAATGTCAGTACGGATTATTCTGATGCTTTATTTATGACTTTTGACGTTAACCCCGCAAGGAAAGATAGTGTACTTAGCCGAATTCAATCATATCAATATGAAGGTGTTGAATTACTTTCTGATAGGAGGCTTGCATGAATTTACTTTGGGGTTTAGGTGGTGGGATTGGTAAAGGAGCAAAAAGCACGATGGATGCTTTTAAGTCCATAGGTAATTTTTTTGCTTCTAGTTTTGAGCCACTTAAGGAGGGTTTTAGCGATGGGATAGGTTGGACAGAACAAGCCAGACGAGAAGAAGAACGCAAGAAAAGTCAAGTTAGAGATTTAGAAGGTGAAGAGTTACAACAGGCTTTAAGGGATGATTGGGAACGGAACTATATGAAGTCGTTTGTTCCTTCCCAGCCGTCAAAGTTGACTTCAACTATGTTATTAAGTGGAGCTTATAGAAGATGACCCGATCTGCTGAGATGATTAAGGATTATTTTGATAATTTGCAAAATCAGCGAAACGAGTTGAATGCTCGAATGGAAGAGATAACGGGATTGCTTTATCCTTATAAGCAGTCTGCGTCTTCTGCGATGTGGGATACAACGGCATCTGAGGCTTGTATTAAGCTATCTTCGTTGCTTTCCAGTCTTATTACTCCTTCTGGTCAAAAATGGCATGGTTTAGCTGAACCTTTAGTAGTTTCCAAGGATGACACGGAAACTAAAAACGTTCGCAAATGGTGCGATGATGTGACTGACACATTGTTTAGTTTTAGGGAGCGTTCTAGTTCTGGATTTATAGGTTGTCTTCAAGCTTTTTACGCTAGTATTGTTGAGTTTGGTACTGGTTGTTTTTACATTGAAGAAGATGAAGACGAAGACGGAGTAAAAGAAGGGATAAAATACATATCTATTCCTATTTCTGATGTTTATGTAGGTGTTAATCATCAGAACCAAGTAGATAGTGTTTATAGGATATTTAAGTTTACTGCTGATCAAATAGCTAAGAAATGGGGAGAAGATAAGTTAACTTCTCGGATGAAGACAGCATTAGAGAAGGAAGACTCTGAAGAGTTTGAATTCATCCATGCAGTTTATCCTAAGACCATGGCAGAAAGGAAGGAAGATTTCCCTAATAGCAAAGGGGCTTTTCATTCTAAAATCCTTTCAAAGGAAGATATCAAGTTTTTTGAAGAAAACCAGTTAAACACGCTTCCTTATGTAATTGGGCGTTACCGAGTACGAGCAAATGAGATATACGGAAAATCACCAGCTCTAGAAGCATTACCTGCGATTAGACGTTTAAACGAGATATCTAATGAACTTGTCCACTATGCTAATCTTGCTCTTAAACCTCCTTATATAGCTTCTGGTGATGCAAAGCAGGTAGGTTTTAAGATCAAAGCGGGTCAGATTAATACAGGAGCGGTTAATAGAGAAGGTAAACCGTTATTTCATCCGCTTTCAGTAGGTAATCCCCTTCCTTATTACGAGGAGGTCAAGCGGATACAAGATTCTATTCATAGTCTTTTCTTTCTTGATCTATTCCAAGTTTTGGATGATAAGGCATCTCGTTCAGCTACGGAATCTATGGAAAAGACCCGTGAGAAAGGGGCATTTGTATCTCCTATAGTTGGAGGTTTACAATCTGAATTTATCGGGATGATGATTAGACGTGAGTTAGATATTCTTGATTTACAAGACAAGCTTCCCGCTTTCATCAGTACTGATATTTTAGGTAATGACGATCCGCCTAATATCTCGTTATTAAAGGTTGAGTACACATCTCCTTTATTCAAGTATCAACAAGCTGAAACTATTTCTAGTGTTCTTCAAAGTGTAAATAACGTTATTGAACTAGGTGCTAAAACTGGAGATCCGAGCTGTATAGATCATATTAACTTAGACGAGGTTGCCCGTATTATTATGCTAGGGGGAGGCTCTCCTGCATCTACCGTTCGTGATATGAGCGAAGTGATTAAGATACGTAAAAAGAGAGCAGGGCAAATTGAACAAATGCGTCAACAACAGATTGCGGATCAACAGGAGCAAGTAGGGGTAGAAACAGGAGCACAAGTAGCAAGAGAAGTCATGATGGAAAAGATGAGAGCAGAGATGAGGGAGGGATCAGATGGTTGATTTTAGTTATATTGTTGAGAAAATCAAGCGAAAGGCTAATCAGCGAGGGTATCAAGTAGATAAAGACGCTTTGAATAAGCAACTACAAACTGATGAGCGACGTTTACGTTTATATAAACAAGTTTTTTCAACTGAAGCTGGTAAATGGGTTTTAAACGATTTGATGTCTACGGGGGGCTTATTGGCTTCTTTTGAGACGGATAGTTCCTTACACCTTGCTCATTTAGAAGGCAAGAGAGCTATGGCAGTTTATATAGCTTCGAATTTGGGACTAACTTTTGCACAAGTAATAGAAATGTATTCTGATATGGAGAATGATAAAATATGAGTGATGAATTAAATACAACTCAACCAACTACCACTCAACCTAAATCTGAGGTTCAAACCCCAAGTAAGGAAAATACACCTATTAATCCTTTTGCTGAATTTAAAGATAAGGATGTCTCAACGGAAGAAAACAAGCAATCTGCAGTTGAGGTGAAAGAACAAATCCAAGAATATAAGATTAAGTTTCCTGATACTATCCCTTCTGAGATTGCAGATATTCATATTAACACTTTTAAAACGGCGGGTGTAGAACCAGATAAAGCCCAGAAAGTTATTGATGCTTTAGCTCAACATGATGAGCAAGCCCATAATCAACGAATTGATGATTTGCATAAATCACTAAAAGCTGATGAGAGAGTTTTGAAACAGGAACTGGGTTCTAATTTTGAGCCTCGATTGCGGAATATAGCTCGTTTTTTTCATAAGGAGAATATCCCAGATAGTGATGTACAGACCCTTGTATCGGAATGGGGTTTTCAAAAGACATTCAAGTTTTTTGATCGTTTTGTCCAAATGAGCAAAGAGCCTTCTTTAGGAGATACTGTTGCAAGAGGTGAAGGGAGTGGATCCGCCGTTAAGGACGATGTTTTTGATGATCAAGGATTTAAGGAGCAATGGCGAGCTGGAGATCCTAAGGCGGGGGCTAAAATCAGATCATGGGCGGAACAAAACGCTAAAACTACAAATATAATCTAACACAGAAAAGGATATTTTAAATGGCAGACAGACAAGAATTAGCAAAAGCTAATATATTAGAGTTTAAAAAAAACGTTGAGATCGGGTTACAACAACTTACATCGAAGCTTAGACCTACAGTTACTGAGGTGCCTACTATAGGGGAGTCATCCGCTCTCGTAGAGGTTTTTAGACCGTCAGAGGCTCATGAGATTGAAGGAGATATGCCTGATACCATATACAATAATACAAAACAAAGGCGTCGCTGGATTGGACATAAACAGTATGGATGGGCAGAAAGGATTGATCCTTTTGCAACTCTTGATTCTGGTATTAATCCATTTCTTCCTTATGCGAAATTAGCAACAGCTGCTATATTACGTAAGCAAGACGATGCGATATTAAAAGGCATGTTTGGTGTTAATAAAAAAGGGAAGGATGGAGATGAATTAGAATATTTCCCAGAAAATAATATCATACCAGCTAATGATGGTGATGATTTCTTCCAAAGTTTTATAGAACAATTGTAAAACCGAAGCCCAAGGAACCTGTTACTAAACCCAAACAGGAAGTAAATGTTAAAATTCTAAAACTACGACATCGCCTAAAAAGTGATTACCATTAGATGAGGTAATTTCACAGATAACCACTTTTGGCATAATTTATTGCTTAAAAATCAATTGTATACGATGAATATTTGTATTATAGGTTGTGTATTGTCATTGACTAAAAACGGAAAATGTCAAAAAATTTTTCCTTATGCAGTAAAATTGTCAGGTTTTTCTCATGAACACAGAACAACATATTGAACAAAGGTTAATCGCCAAACTGTGCGAGCTAAAGTATGTTCATCGGAAAGATATCCGTAATCGTAATAACCTTGAAGACAATTTCCGTAAGAAGTTTGAATCCCTAAATCGAGTCAGCTTAACTGATACAGAATTTAAATGCTTGCTTCACGAAATAAGGACAAATGATGTTTTTGCGGCCGCACAAAAACTACGTGAAAGGGGTATGATCACCCGAGAAGATGGTACGTCGTTTGAATATACGCTGTTGAAAGAAGACTGGTGCAAAAATGATTTTGAAGTTGTTAACCAATTCCGCGTTAATACTAAAAATAGCTATCAACGTTATGACGTTATCTTACTGATTAACGGTTTACCTTTAGTACAAATTGAGCTTAAGACTTTTCAGTTAAGTCCTCGAAAAGCGATGGAACAAATTGTTTTTTATAAGAAGAAGTTAGGTGATAGCAATAGCAGTAAACTGTTTTATTTTAATTTTATGCAGTTGTTTATCATCAGTAATGGCAATGATACCCGTTACTTCGCCAATAACAATGAGGAACATTTCCAGTTTGATGCAGATGAACGGTTTCTGCCTGTTTATAAGCATGCTGATAAATATAACAACAAGATAACCCACCTGGATGATTTTGCCGATGATTTCCTGGTAAAGTGTAGCCTTGGACAGTTAATTAGTCGTTATATGGTATTGGTGCAAGTTGAAAAAAAAATCCTCGTTATGCGCCCCTATCAAATTTATGCCGTTAAAGCGATCGTTGATTCCATCAATCAAAATCGCGGGAACGGCTATATTTGGCATACAACAGGTTCAGGCAAAACTTTGACTTCTTTTAAAGCCTCAACCTTACTAAAGGAAAATCCCGACATTGAGAAATGTTTATTTGTTGTTGACCGCAAAGACCTTGATTGGCAAACTCGCAAAGAATTTAATAAATTCCAAAAGGATTGCGTTGAACACAACACCAGTACCAAAAGTCTGGTGGATCGCATGTTATTAAAAGACCGTGCTAATAAAGTAATTGTAACGACTATCCAAAAACTGGGATTAGCATTGGATAAAAAACGCCGACGTAAGCAAGGAGAACAAACTTACAGTAAGCGTCTAGAATTGCTGCGCAACGAGCGTATTGTTTTTATCTTTGACGAATGTCATCGCTCCCAGTTTGGTGAAAATCACAAATTGATTAAGGACTTTTTCCCTAAAGCCCAGTTGTTTGGTTTTACGGGAACTCCTATTTTTGACCAAAACTCAATCTATCAGCAGGTTGATAGTGGTATAACCTAGCTTCTTTTAAAACCACTAAAGATATTTTTGAAAAAGAGATTCATACTTATACCATCACTAATGCAATTGAAGATAAGAATGTCTTGGGTTTTCATATTGATTATTTTGCGATAGATAGAAGTGGCAAGCCGAAAAAAGATCAGATACCCCCGCCTGAAGCTGTCATTAGAACGATTTTTGAAAAGCATGACAGCGCAACTAACCATCGTCGTTTCAATGCTTTGCTGGCTACTGCTTCTATCAATCAGGCGATTAAATATTTTAATCTGTTTAAAAGTATGCAGAAAGAAAAACAAAAGCAAGACAAAAATTTTAAGCCGCTTAATATCGCCTGTGTGTTTTCTCCGCCTGTGGAAAGAGGGAAGGGGAATAGTAATAACATAATGGATATTAAACAGTTGCAGGAAGATTTGCCACAAGAGAGCGCTGACAACAAGGTTGAACCGGAAACGAAAAAAGAGGCGCTTGTGAACATTATCGCCGACTACAATGAACAATACGGCACGAATCACAGTATCAATGAATTTGAACGTTATTATAGGGATATCCAAAAGCACATAAAAAATCAACAATATAAAAACAAAGAGAAAAAAATTGATATCACTATCGTGGTGGATATGTTGCTTACAGGGTTTGATTCCAAATACCTCAACACACTATATGTTGATAAAAACCTCAAACAACATGGTTTAATTCAGGCTTTCTCGCGCACTAACCGCGTACTAAACGACACCAAGCCTTGGGGTAACATTCTTGATTTTCGTGGTCAGGAAAACGAAGTTGAAGAGGCAATCGTATTATTCTCAGGTAAAGATAAAGACAAATCCCGAGAAATCTGGCTGGTCGAATCTGCAGAGAAAATGGTAGAAAAACTTAAGAAGTCGGTAAAACAATTATTCACTTTTATGGAGAATAAAGGTTTATCGTGTGAACCCTCTCAGATTCATAATCTAAAAGGCGATATAGCGAAAGCTCAATTTATCAACCACTTCAAAGAGGTGCAAAAGATAAAAACCCAGCTAGATCAATACACTGACCTGGATAAAGACAGCAAAACCCTAATTGAACAGATGATGCCCACCAATATCTTGCGTGGCTTCAAAGCTATTTATCTTGACACCGCGATGGAATTGAAACGTAAGCAGGGAAAACAAGAAGATGTTAATAAAACGCTAGAACCATTGGAATTTGATTTGGTGTTGTTTTCTTCCCACTACATTGACAGCGATTACCTTGAAAAATTGCAAATGATTCAATCTAGTTTCAAGCAAAAGATGACTCACAAACAGCTTATCGAAGATCTGATCAGCGAGATACAGGCGGATGCTGGTCTATCAGAGGAGGATCGAAAAGATCTTAGTGATTATGTTATGTACAATTACGAAGTAGGAGAAGTCTTAAACAAAGAAGAAATCAAGAAAAAATATCAAGATTGGAAAGCGCAAAAATACGAGAAGGTTTTAACACAGATAGCCGAAAAGCAATGGATTAAACATTCAGGTCTTACAAGCGTTTGTCGCAAACACTCTTGATCGCCTAATATTTGATAGTCAGGAATTAACAGATCTGCTTAAACCGTTTAATCTAGGTTGGATGGATCGGAGATACAAGGAAAAAGCATTAATGAAAGATTTAGCGCCTTATCTGCGCAAGCAAGCGGCTCTGCACAAGCGGGCGGCAGGACATGAGATTTCAGGGTTGAAGTCCTATGAATAAGCAGAAGAATGGACTAGTTCCGGAGTTAAGGTTTCCTGAGTTTCTAAATAATCCTCATTGGAAAATTTTCTATTCTAGCCAGCTTTTTAGAGAAATAAGCAACAAGAAGCACAATTCAAGCTTGCCAATCCTTGCTATCACTCAGAAGTATGGAGCTATTCCTAGGGAAATGATTGATTACAATATATCTGTCACAGAAAAGAGCATAAAAAGTTATAAGGTTGTGGACGTTGGTGATTTTATAATTAGTTTACGTTCTTTTCAAGGGGGGATAGAGTTTTCTGAATATAAAGGTCTATGTAGTCCCGCATACGTAGTGCTCCGAAACGAGAAAGGAATAAGTCAGGGTTTCTTTAAATATTACTTCAAAACGCAGTTTTTCATTAAAGGTTTTACTAAAAATCTTGAAGGTTTACGTGATGGAAAGATGATTCGCTATTCGCAGTTCTCTGAAACGTTATTACCAACACCATCATTAGAAGAACAACAAAAAATTGCGGATTGCTTGTTTTCCATTGATGAGCTTATTACGTCTCAAGTCCAAAAGCTCAAATATCTCAAAGCCCATAGAAAATCTCTAACGCAACAACTTTTTCCTGTCATTAATGGACTAGTTCCTGAGTTAAGGTTTCCTGAATTTATTGAACATGGAAAATCGGAGATAGAGTGTAAAGAACTGGGGGAAGTATTTCTTATAAGAGGAGGATATACTCCTTCAACTACTAATCCTTACTTTTGGCGTGATGGAACTATTCCGTTTTTTTTACTAGAAGATATTCGTAAAAATGGTCGCATTCTTGACGATTCCTTGCAGCACATAACAAGGGAAGCCGTTAAAAATTCTGATCTTTTCCCGGCTAATTCAATCATAATATCGACAAGTGCCACTGTTGGTGAGCATGCTTTGATTACTGTCCAGCATTTAGCTAATAACCGGTATATATCTATTGCACTACATGATAATTTTATTAAACGTTTAGACATGAAATTCGTTTTTTATTATTTTTTTATCATATGTAAGTTATGTAAGGAAAATATACAGAATGGATCAAAATTTCCAACCTTTCCTACGTCTTTATTGAAGAAATTTCCCATTCCTATCCCCTCTCTTTCAGAGCAGAAAAAAATAGTTCATTGCCTAACAGCGCTTGATGATATTATCAACGGTGATGAACAAAAGCTCAAATGTCTCAAAGCCCATAAAAGATGGTTGATACAACAACTTTTTCCTGTCATTAAATGATTGAGTGGTGAATTTTTTATTATGACACAGCGATTAATTTAAGGGAATAAATAGTATGACCAAAGAACAATTGAGCCAACTTGGTAAAACCCTTTGGAGCATAGCCAATAATTTGCGTGGTGCGATGAATGCGGATCATTTTCGTGATTACATGCTATCATTTTTATTTTTACGTTATTTGTCTGATAACTATGAACGAGCTGTGCAAAAAGAATTAGGTTGCGATTATCCAAAGCCCAAAGAGGGAGATTGTAGAGCACCGCTGACTATTTGGTATGACAATAACCCTGCCGAAACCATCGATGAATTTGAGGATTTCATGGGGAAAAAAATTCATTATGTCATTAAGCCGCATTTTTTATGGAGTAGTATTACCGAGATGGCTCGGGTCCAAAGTAATGATTTACTTATCACCCTTGATCAGGGGTTTAGGGATATTGAATCGCAATCATTTGGCTCTAATTTTGAGGGATTGTTTTCTGAAATTAATTTGTACTCTGACAAATTAGGAAAAACGCAAAAAGTCCGTAATGATACTCTTTGTGAAATTATAAAAAAAATCTCCGATGGCATTTCTCAATTTAGTACTGATCAAGATATTTTGGGAGATGCCTATGAATATCTCATCGGTCAATTTGCTGCAGGTTCAGGTAAAAAAGCCGGTGAGTTTTATACTCCGCAACAAATATCGACGATTCTTTCGGAAATTGTAATACTTGATAGTCAAGATCCCACGACTGGTCAGAAGAAAAAAATTAGAGCGGTGCTTGATTTTGCCTGTGGTTCTGGCTCTTTATTACTCAATGTTCGTAAAAAGTTACATGAAGCTGGTGGCAAAATTGGCAAAATATTCGGACAAGAGAAGAACATCACGACTTATAACTTGGCTCGTATGAATATGTTGTTACATGGGATGAAAGGTACTGAATTTAATATTTATCATGGCGATACACTGGAAAATGACTGGGAGATGCTTAATGAGTTAAATCCTGCTAAAAAGCGTCAGTTTGATGCTGTGGTCGCTAACCCACCATTTAGTTATCGTTGGAAATCAACTGAATTATATGGAGAGGACTTTCGCTTTAAAGATTACGGCGTGGCTCCTAAATCTACGGCGGATTTTGCTTTCTTACTTCATGGTTTTCATTTTCTTAGTGACGATGGTGTGATGGCTATTATTTTGCCACATGGTGTTTTGTTTAGAGGCGGTGTAGAAGAACGTATTCGTACCAAGCTGTTAAAAGATGGGCATATTGATGCGGTAATAGGCTTACCAGCTAAACTATTCTTTTCCACAACAATCCCAGTATGTATTATAGTTTTAAAGCGGTGTAAAAAAACTGATGACGTTCTGTTTATTAATGCATCAGAGAATTTTGAAAAAGTCAAGCGCCAAAATCAGTTATTGCCAGAACATATCAAAAAGATTATTGATACCTATCAATTTCGCAAAGAAGAGGTGCAATATTCACGTAAAGTTTCAATGCAGGAAATTGAAAAAAATGATTATAATCTTAATATCACTCGTTATGTGAATACAGCAAGAGCAGAAGAAAAAATAGATATACAAAAGGTAAATAATGAATTGTTAGATGTAGAGAAACAGATTTACGACGCTACTTTACGTCATAATGAATTTCTTACAGAATTAGGACTTCCTTCACTGCCATTGATGGGTAAGAAATGATACTACTTATTGTGCATTGATCCATTTAAGTATATATTCTTTCTTTAAATAGCGTCAAATAATTTGAAAAACCGTATTTACTTAGTAGTCTTCTGTCTTATTCCTCATGACTGTTGTCATAAGGCAAATAAAAGAGATAATAAATCTCTCATCGTGTAATCTCCAAAACACAATCTATAATTAAAGGCAAACTATTATTTAAAGCCGATACACTAAAAATAGAACATATGTTGAACCTCTTGTCATAGTTCAACTGTTGAATCAAGAAATACAAGCTATTTAATTGTTATTTATCCGTTATTAGTTTGGTGGAGTGTGAAAGAGGGCGTCTTTGATAAGAGCCCCCTTTCAATATTGAGCTCTTTTGAACAAGAGATTATCGCTTGTATACTAGGTTTTTGGTACACAGATAAAATAGTTCAGAAGAGACGGTAGGATTGTGCAAACTAAGTCCTGGCTACTACTATGCCCGTAGGGTTAGGTTCGGTATTGTGTTTGGTCGTCGCTACCTCCTGATTCTTTCTCTTTATCCTTAGATTCGTATTGTGTTTGTTCGTCGCTACCTCCTGATTCTTTCTCTTTATCCTTAGATTCGTATTGTGTTTGGTCGTCGCTACCTCCTGATTTTTCCTCTTTATCCTTAGGTTCGGATTGTGCTTGGCCGCCGCTATCTCCTGATTTTTCCTCTTTATCCTTAGGTGGCGTTACCATAAGTTCTTCTTGAGCTGGAGGAGGTCCGTGAGGTCCTGGAGGTCCTGGAGGTCATGGGCTTTTTTCTATGAGTTCGGCTTTCGCTAAAGCTTGCTGAGCCAGTAGAATAGCCTTATCTGATTTAGAGCCAAATAAATCACAACCACCAATTGCGACAGTGGATGATAGTAAAGCTAACAAAGAAGCTTTTTGCTTTATATTCATAAATTTCCCCTCATTGTTTTTATGATTATTACAATTTTAAATAGACAT